>JBGUVV010000214.1:0-5048 GCA_045220525.1 Kiritimatiellia bacterium | reverse complement strand
GATGACGCGGCGGTAGAGGTCGTTGAGGTCAGACGTAGCGAAGCGGCCGCCCTCAAGCGGGACGAGAGGACGCAGCTCCGGCGGGATCACGGGAAGGACGTCGAGGATCATCCACTCCGGATTGGAGTTGGAGACCCTGAAGCCCTCCACGACCTTCATGCGCTTGGCAATCTTCTTGCGGTTCTGCTTCGAGCGGGTGTTGGCCATCTCGTCCTCGAGCGTGCGCATGAGCTCCTTGAGGTTGATCTTGCGCAGGAGCTTGCGGACGGCCTCCGCGCCCATCTCGGCCTTGAACTGATCCTGGTACTTCTCCTGTGCGTCGAGGTACTCCTGCTCAGTGAGGATCTGGCCCTCCTTGAGGGGCGTGTCGCCTGGTTCGACGACCATCCAGTTCTGGTAGTAGAGAACGCCTTCGAGCTCAGATGTCGTCTTGTCGAGCAAAAGCCCGATGCGGCTCGGCGAGCACTTGAAGAACCAGATGTGGCTCACCGGCACGGCAAGCTCGATGTGGCCCATGCGCTGGCGGCGGACCGAGGCGAGAGTCACCTCGACGCCGCAGCGGTCGCAGACCATTCCCTTGTTCTTGATGCGCTTGTACTTGCCGCACGCGCACTCCCAGTCCTTGGTAGGCCCGAAGATCTTCTCGCAGAAGAGCCCGTCCTTCTCGGGGCGGTAGGTGCGGTAGTTGATCGTCTCGGGGTTCTTGACCTCGCCATGCGACCATCCGCGGATCGTCTCCGGGGAGGCGAGCTGCACCTTGACGGCGTCATAGTGGGCGGACGCATTGAACGACCCGCCGAAAATGTCAGAAGTATTGTAGGGATTCATTGTGTTGTTCCTCTAAAATCTAACCACTAATCACAGTCCACTGATCGACGGCCCCCTCACAGGTTGAGAGCCCCTGCCAGGAGGTCGTCCGCCGGAGCGGCCTCGGCCGTTTCCGTCGCAGCCGCCGCGCTCCCCTCGCTCTTGCGCTTCTTCAAGCCGACGTCGCCGCCGAGAAGCTGAGTGTCGAGGCAGAGGCCGCGGAGCTCGTGTATGAGCACCGAGAACGACTCGGGCATGCCGGAATCGAGGATGTTCGCGCCCTTCACGATGGACTCGTATATCCTCGTGCGGCCCTGCACGTCGTCGGACTTGACAGTCAGGAGCTCCTGAAGCGCGTAGGCAACGCCATACGCCTCGAGAGCCCACACCTCCATTTCGCCCATGCGCTGGCCGCCGAGCTGCGCCTTGCCGCCAAGAGGCTGCTGCGTGACGAGCGAGTACGGCCCGACCGCGCGAGCGTGGATCTTGTCGGTGACGAGGTGGTGGAGCTTGAGCATGTAGATGACGCCCACGACGACCTTCTGCTGGAACGGCTCGCCGGTAAGGCCGTCGTAGAGAACCGTCTTGCCCTCGGGGCAGATCCAGCTCTGCGGACCCTCTTCCTTCTCCTGGACCTTGCGGGCCTCGCGCAGGAGCTCGTCAATCTCGGACTCCTGGACGCCGTCGAAGACAGGCGTCGCCGCATGGAAGCCGAGATAGCGGCAGGCAAGCCCGAGGTAGGTCTCGAAGAGCTGGCCGAGGTTCATGCGCGAAGGCACGCCGAGCGGGTTGAGGACGATGTCGACCGGCCGCCCGTCGGGCAGGAACGGCATGTCGCACGAAGGAAGGATGCGCGAGACGACGCCCTTGTTTCCGTGGCGGCCCGCCATCTTGTCTCCGACGGAGAGGTTCTTCTTGTCGACGAGGAAGACTCGCACCTGCTTGACGACCTCGCCCTCGCCGCCGAAGTCGCCGAAGAGGCCCTCGCCGCCCTCGGCAGCGTCCTCTATCGCGGCGAACTCCATTTCGAACGGATCCATCACCGCCATCACCTTGTCCTTCGCAGGGCCCTCCTCCATGTCCCAGCGGGAATGGGCCTTTGCGAGAACGGAAAGCTGCGACTTCTTGATCTTCTTGTTCGCGGGGATGATGACGTCGCCGGTGTCGGTGTCGGTTATGTCAACCGGAAGCTTCTCGTTCATGAACTCGGACGCAAGCTTGAGGAGAAGGTCCTTCTCAAGCCTTGCAATCTGGTTCTTGCGCTTCTTCTCGGCGTCCTTCTTGGCCCTCTTGGAGCGCTTCTCGTCGGTGATCTCGGCCGGCTTCGCGGCCTGCACCTGGACACTCATCACGACGCCTGTCGTGCCAGGCGGGACGGTGAGGGACGTATCGCGCACGTCGGCAGCCTTCTCGCCGAAGATCGCCCTGAGGAGCCTCTCCTCCGGCGAAAGCTCGGTCTCGCCCTTGGGCGTCACCTTGCCGACGAGGATGTCGCCTGGCTTGACCTCTGCGCCGACGCGGACAATGCCGTCTGCGCCAAGGTTCTTGAGGGCTTCCTCGGATACGTTCGGGATGTCGCGCGTGATCTCCTCGGGTCCGAGCTTGGTGTCGCGCGCGGTGCACTCGAAGGTCACGATGTGGAGCGACGTCAGCGCATCCTCGCGGACGAGGCGGTCGTTGAGCACGATCGCGTCCTCGAAGTTGTAGCCGCGCCAGCTCATGAACGCGACGAGGAGGTTCTTGCCGAGGGCGAGCTCGCCCTGGTCGGTGGCGGGGCCGTCAGCAAGGCACTCGCCCGTCTTGACCTTCTGTCCCTTCTTGACGATGGGCTTCTGGTTGAAGCACGTGCCTGCGTTGCAGCGGCGGAACTTCTGGAGGTCGTACCTCCAGACGCCGTTCTCTGGATCGTGCACGAACTGCGCCTTGCCCTCGGGAAGCTTGCCGTCCTTAGTGACCATTATGAAGTCGGCCGAGACGTATGCTACGGTTCCGGACTGGAGGCAGGTGACGATCACCTGAGAGTCCTTAGCCGAGACCCCTTCAAGGCCGGTTCCGACATACGGGCGCTCCGTCGTCATGAGCGGCACGCCCTGCCTCATCATGTTCGCTCCCATGAGCGCGCGGTTGGCGTCGTCGTGCTCGAGGAACGGAATGAGGCCCGCGGCGATGGAAATCACCTGCATAGGAGCGACGTCCATGTACTGGACTTCGCGGGCAGGCTTGTCGCAGAACTCAGTCCTAAACCTGCACGTGACGCGGTCTTCCGCGAAAGTGCGGTCGGGGTTGAGCGGCGCGTTGGCCTGGGCGATCACATACTGCTCTTCCTCGTCGGCGGGCAGATACTCGATCTCGTCGGTGACCTTGCCGCCAACCACCTTGCGGTAGGGCGTCTCGATGAATCCGAAGCGATTGACTTCGGCGTAGATGCCGAGAGACGAGATAAGGCCGATGTTCGGGCCTTCAGGCGTCTCGATCGGGCAGATGCGGCCGTAGTGGGAAGGATGGACGTCGCGCACCTCGAAGCCTGCGCGCTCGCGGCTGAGGCCGCCGGGGCCGAGGGCGGAGAGACGGCGCTTGTGGGCGAGGGCCGAAAGCGGGTTCGTCTGGTCCATGAACTGCGAGAGCTGGCTCCTCGCGAAGAAGTCGGCGATGACGACGCTGAACGTCTTGGAGTTGACGAGACGCTGCGGCGTCAGCGGGCCGGACGAGGCGTCGTGGATCGTCATGCGCTCGCGCACAAGCCTCTCCGTGCGGGCGAGGCCGACGCGGCACTGGTTCTCAAGGAGCTCGCCGGTGGTGCGGATGCGCCTGTTGCCGAGGTGGTCGATGTCGTCTACGACATCCTTGCCAGTGAAGATCTTGAGGAGGAGGCGGATCGCCTCAATGACGTCGACGCCGCCCTCGGCGAGGGTGCGAAGCCCCTCGTCAACCTTTCCGGTAAGGCCAAGGCGCTTGTTGATCTTGTGGCGGCCGACGAGGCCGAGATCGTAGTGGGCGAGCTCGTGGAACATGCGGTGGATCATCTGCTCTGCGTTGGAGACCGTCGGCGGATCGCCAGGGCGCATGCGGCGGTAGATCTCCTTGAGAGCGTCCTCGCGGTTGCGGATGCCGGCCTTGGCGTCCTCGCGGAGGGTCTTAATAAGGATGCCGTTGTCGAACGAGACGTCGACGACCTCGACCTGGGGGATATTCGCCGCGGCGATCTGCTCCATCATGGCGGGAGTCACGGGATCGTAACGGCGGGCGATGACGGCCTGGGAGTCGGCATCGACGAGGTCGTCCTTCATGACCATGAGCCTGAGGTCGCGGTCGGCGTACTTCTTGCCGGTCTGGAGGGTCTTGAAATCGTAGTAGAGCTCCATTATCTGCTCGTCGGAGCCAAGGCCGAACGCCCTAAGGAGCGTCGTCGCGTAGAATTTGCGGCGGCGGCGGCGCTGGTCCATGAAGCACCACATGATGTCGTTCGTGTCGAACATTATCTCGATCCAGTTGCCACGGTCGGGGATGATCCGGACGGACAGGAGCGACTGGCCGTTGGCGTGAACCTGCTTCTCGGACGAGATGCCCGGCGAGCGGTGGAGCTGCGAGACGATGACGCGCTCTGCGCCGTTGATGACGAACGCGCCGTCGGGCGTCATGATGGGCATGTCGCCCATGAACACTTCCTCCTCGCGGACGTCTTCGCCGTCCTGCAGGCGGAACGTGACCTTCATGGGCCTCGTGTAGCTCTCGCCGTCGATCAACGCCTGATGGTAGCTCTTCTTCTCAGGGTCGAGGCTGTAGCCGACGAAATCGAGCCTGTAGCGGCCATCGTAGCTGATGACGGGGAATATCTCCTTGAAGATAGCCTGCAGGCCCTCGTTCTTCCTCTTCTGCGGGGCGACGTCCGCCTGCAGGAACTCCTGGTAGGATTTCGTCTGGATGTCTATCAGGTCGGGCATCGGGGAAGACATTCCCTGAAGCCTGCCGAACACCTTGCGTTCTGCGCTCATTTGGCTTACCTCTAACTTGTTTTTCGTTGTGTTTCAGAAGGAAACGCCCGCGCCTGAAGTGTGGTAAGCGACCACTTTGTTAACTGTGCGCAAAGCGAACTTTAAATTTTGAATGCGTATTATATCACATTTCCCCACAAAAAATCAAGCGAATATTACACTCACCCTTATCCCACTTTTTCTGGGATGAATTATCCCACTTTTTCAAAAACCCCAATGAAACAGCCCTAAAATTTATTTTCGGGATGG
>JBGUVV010000213.1:0-2680 GCA_045220525.1 Kiritimatiellia bacterium | reverse complement strand
GCCGATAGAACCTCACCGATTTGCGCCGCAGCATTTCTTGAACTTCTTGCCACTGCCGCAAGGGCAGGGGTCGTTCCGGCCAGTCTTTCGGAATAATGGTGTAGTCTTCTGGATCCAGCATGTCCTCCACATCCATGTCAAGCGGTCCGTCCATCGGGTCACGGCATGTGTTGTATTCATTGCCGTCATCGTCCTTGAAATTCCACAGGTGATCATTCTCGAACCCGAACATGGCCTGAATGACGTGCGGCATTCGGGACACGTCTTCCAGTCGCCCTTGTGCCCGTTGTCGTGGTGATACGCGCACAGGGTGAACCGCCGATGGTTACGGTGGCAGCTGTTCCTCGCACACGAGAACGGGACGTACTCGTCCTCGTCGTTGCATATCCATTTGCCGCAGCACTCGGTGCGCACGAGGTTCTTCGTCGCGCCGCAGATAAAGCACTTCTTCTCTTCCCTCTCAGCAGTTTTCAGTTTTACATTTCACACAGTGATGACAAAATCGCCGTATTGCGGGAGACGGTTGTCGTGCGATACGACTTTCATCCCATTTGCCTTCGCCTGCGCGAGAAGTAAACGGTCAAAGGGATCGCGGTGAAGGAGGGGCAGTCCGTCCCTTGAACGCATCGCAATCCGCAGCAATCTCATCGTCCATCTCGCGATCTCGTTCGTATGAATAATCTGGCCAACGCCCCGCCATCGCACCTATACGGCGTCTATGCTTGGGTTGCTCCACGTTTTCATACCGCGCAATGGTTTCCGAAAGAGCCTTGAAAAGAGACTCCATCAGACGCAACTTCTCCATTGTATTGAGCTGATTCACTTGTTCCATCACAACCGGCATGACACCCTCCTTCCTACAGGGGCTATTATATCAAGAAAAGAGAGCGCGGCAACAAGTGCCGCGCCTTCAATTTGCCGCGCAAGCGCGGCAGTTTAATCAAAAACCTCGGACGACTTTACTTCTTCATCTCGTCCAGCTTGCGCGGAATCGAGACGATCGCCTTGTAGAAGTCAAGCGTGAACACAACGACGAGATAGATGAAATACACAGCCAGCGGAACCAGGAACGGGACAAGTGCCGTTGTGGCAAACACTATCGCAGCGGCAAGCCCATTGTCAAACCACTGCACGATGCCATAGACGAGACCGCCGACAACAGCCATGCCGACAAGCAAGGTGAGCAACGCGATGAGCACCCTGACCGGGAACAGCACAAGCGCTATCACCTCTTCGACGCAGTTTACCGGATACCCAGACTGCACACCGACAATGCCGGGACGCTCAAGGCATATGATCATCAGGACGGCGAATATTATCGCAGCTATTGCGGAGACCACAAGGTCCTTGTCGAAGTTCAGGAGCAGATACACTCCGAGCAGGACGCCGCCGATTCCACAAATCACCTTCATGATGTACATCAATTCGGGACGGATGGCCACGGGCTCGCCCTTCTCGACAAACGAACGCGTAAGCGCAAGTGCCTTGGGGGCCAAGTGCATCGCAAAGAGGACCGGCACAAGGATGAAGAGCTGCTTCGCGACCCAAGAGAACGGTGCGTCGTTCTTTATCATGGTGATGAGGCCAGTCAAGCACGCAAGAACGCCGGCAAGGGCAATCGCCGCAGGCAGGAACTTGGAAATGTATTTGTTCGCGGTGTCGAGCCACGAATCCCATGGACGATTGCCGACAATGCCGAGTGCGCCTTCTACCAAGGCATCGACCTTACCGCTGTACTCGCCGATTTTCTCGGTCACCTTCTTGGAGGTGTCGTTGCTCGCAGTGGTTTCGGCGTTCTCGCCGACATTAGCGTTTTCTTCGCTCATGTTTCTCCTTTTATTTTCGGTGTTATGTGCAGCTCTTCTCGAGTTGCAACTTACGTTGTGCACATATTATATCAAAAAAAAACCGCAGAAGTTCATCAACCAAGACGGCCCCAGAGGAAAAACAAAGGCGCGGCAAATGTGCCGCGCCCCGTTTCGATATGCGGCGCGATGAGGTCATCGCGCCCTACCTTGCTCACATCTCGGAGAGCTTCTTGAGGAGGGCGTAGTTCTCCTTGAAGCCCTGTTCGGACTTCTCGAGCATCGCCATTGCCTTCTCCTCGCCGACCTTCTTCACGAGCTGCTTGAAGCGGTTCTCGCCGAGTTCCTTCGAGACCGCGTTCTTCGCGAACGAGACGGAATCGGACTTGTCCGCCGAGTCGAGCTGGATCTTGCCGACAGCCGGGTTGTAGCGCCACAGCGGGAAGTGGACGGACTCCACCGCCGCCTTCTGGTGCGCAGGACCGGTCTTCGTGAGGAGACCCTGCTCGATGCAGTGCGCGTACGCGATGATGAGCGCAGGACCGTTGTAGTTCTCGGCCTCGTTGAAGGCCTTGACCGTCGCCGCAGGGTTCGTGCCCATCGACACGTACGCGACGTACACGTCCTTGTACTGCATCTGCATGAGGCCGAGGTTCTTCTTGGCCTGCACCTTGCCGCTCGCCGCGAACTTCGCGATTGCGCCGGTAGGCGTCGCCTTGGAGGCCTGGCCGCCCGTGTTGGAGTAGACCTCGGTATCCATGACGAGGATCTTGACGTTCTTGCCGGAGGCAAGCACGTGGTCAAGACCGCCGTAGCCGATGTCGTACGCCCAGCCGTCGCCGCCGAGAATCCAGACGGACTTGCGGACGAGGTTG
>JBGUVV010000212.1:0-2679 GCA_045220525.1 Kiritimatiellia bacterium | reverse complement strand
TCGCAGTCGTATTCGTAGGTGCAGCCGGTGTAGATCGCAGATCCATACCAGTGGAGGTTGTCCGAAAGGATCTTCCCCGTCGGCGCGGCGCCCTCGTCGCGTATGGTTCCCTGATGCATGCTGTCCCCGACAGTCCACCAGATCGGCTCGGACGCAAAAGACGCCATGGCGGCAAACGCGCCGGCGAAAACAAGTTTTTTCTTCATTGACATTACCTAATGAAAAGCAGCGTTCCGACAGTCGCCGAGAAGTCGAAGACGTCGGCAGAGCCCTCGCCGGCAAAGGCGAAGTTCATGACGGCGCTGCGCCCAGGCGGCGAAAACGAGAACTCGACCTCGCCGTCCTCCGCCGTGTAAGTCGCATACGGTTCGCCGTCCTTCGTCACCGTGAGTGTTCCGCCGCCGGTGACGCGGACATGGCCCATTCGAGGCGCACCCTCGGCGCCGATTGTCCACGTCAGGGAAAGGGCCATGCCATCCTGAAGCGTGACGCCGTTGGCGATGTTGGTGATCGTGTTGTCCGCCTCGGTCACGGTTATGTTCCTCCCCTTCCCGTCCAGGAGCTTCGCGTACCACGGCTTTGGGTCGGACTCCAGCGCGCCGATGTCAATCCTGCCATTTCTGACGCGCGGCTCGCCGGAGATGTCTACGTCGTAAGGCGATAGCTTCGGGGCGTATGTCGAAAGGACGTCGAGCGACCCAGCGTCGACGGCTGGGTTCTGCCCAGCAATCGGGCGAAGATCCTCGTCAACTAGGACCTCGGACGACTTGGCCACGACGCACGTTTCGTTCGTCGGGTAGTTGTCTCGCCCGTTTGCGAACACGCAATATGATACGGTCCTTGAGAGACTTCCTTCGACAGTGCCGAGAACGAGGTTGTGGTGGAAGTCCGAAGAACTCATGCCGGAATATAGCGCCCTCACGTAAGAGTTGTTGTCTATGTAGCGATTGTCGGGCCCGATAGTGCATCCGACGATGTCGTAGAACTGGTATATTGCCGACCGCATCGCACCTGGAGTTCCGGCCCTGCTCCTGTTGAAAATAGAGCCGTATGCGCCAGACTTGTACATGGCGCCGCCGCCAGACGTCGCCCTGTTGTCGAACACACGGCATCTGACGAGCCGCGTAAAAGCCGCCGCGCCGCCGAAATACGCGCAGTTGTTCGAGATGACGCAATTCTCCACATACGTCTCGGAATATCCAGAGCTCGTTCCGCACACGCCGCCGCCGAGGTAACTGCTGTCCACCTGTCCGAACGACGTGGACGACGTGTAGAGCGATGTGTCCCACCATGTTCGTCCGCCTGTAAGAGTAAAGCCCTTAATGCTGGAATCCTTGCCGAGATGCACGCAACGAACGGCATTCGTACCCATGCCATAAGCGTTGGCGCTCACAGAATCGACGTCCGACTCGCCAACTATGAAAGTAACGTCCGGCCCTTCGTCCGCAACAAGCGTCACGCCGCCCTTGACGGCGACACGCGCCTTCACAGTTCGACCCGCAGTCGAATTACTGACCATCGTTCCGTTCGTATAGGACCCTGCCGCAGCATGGACCGTGTCGCCGGACGCAGTAAGCGGCATTATTGCCGCGAGCGTCTTTTTAGGCGTCGCCGAACGGAAGCCCGATCCGCTATCGTCCGCCGCGTTCGCATCCACATACCAGTGCTTTGAATAAATTGCCGCAACCGCATAGCCTCGCTCGCTCGCCGCGACCTCGGCCGCAGTAAACGTAATGCTCGGCGAGCTATCAAAGAGGTAGTCCGTGCCGTTAACCGAAAAACCAACACAGGGACGAGTTCCGATGCCGCTTTCGGAAATCGTTATCGCCGTCCCGGGCTCGAGGACGTTTTCGCCCACCACGCCGCCAGTGACGGCAAGGCCACCATTCTCCGCCTCTATCGTCACCTTTTTTACAGTCGGCGAGACAGCGCCCTGGAAACAACCGGCATCGCACGTTCCAGTTCCCTCGGGATCGATCTGATTCCCCGCGAAGTCAATGTCCGCATTGACGCCCGCAGGAAGAGTAACAAGGGAAAGATGATTCGTCAATCCGCCACCAACCGCGACCGAACCAGCCTTCAAGCGATAATCGCCATTGTCTGGATCGTAAAGCATATCCGAGTCATCCAAGGCCTTGTAGGAATTGGCTGCGTCGTCGCTGACCGCACGTCGCCGCCGGCATTGTTGAAAGAAACGCAATTGTATATTTTGGCTTCACCGCTTGTGGCACTTGTTGCGCGCCCAACACCTTGACCGCCAACTGTGCCCACGACAGTGCAGTTAACGGCTTTTCCGCCGGCGAGAGCAGCATAACTGGACGAAGTATTCTTGTTGCTAACAACGAGACAGTTTACAAGGCTGCAGCATCTCGTGCCCGAACCGTAGCTGGACGCGAAATTCCCGCTTATCAGACAACGAACAGCCGTTACGCCGTCAAGCCCGCCGCCCATCACCGCCACGCAATTCGAGACAACGCAATCCTCTAAGCAAAACTTTGAATTCCGGTTAGCCGACGACGTCGTCAGGTTTACACCGCCGACAGCGCCGCCATACCCGCTATAGCCAGTTTTAACACTGAGCTCTGTCGTAGTGCCGTCACGCAACGTGACCCCTTTTATCATGCCGCCGTAATCGGAACTGGAGTTGTATGCGTAGTAGATGCAACGTACTGCGTTAGC
>JBGUVV010000211.1:0-6786 GCA_045220525.1 Kiritimatiellia bacterium | reverse complement strand
CGGTATGAATCCGGAATCTCGGTGCCGTCTTCAAACACATTATAGGCGTATTTAAACGTAGAAAACACACTGGAGGAATTTTTCCTGCCCTGCTCCGCGTAATCCAGGAAAAGCTGCTTGGCCACGCCGACTTTATCAAGATTGAATCTGTTTTGGTGTTTTGAGATGGGATATGGATCATCTATATTGAACCCGCTATAGTGGAAGAACACCAATGGCTGTCCATTAAAGAAGTACTTCCCGCCCGATTTCGAGCACTTGCGATGCGAGAGATTCCAATACGCCACGTTGTATCCATCATGCTGCAGAATTGCGACATTCCTGAAAAGACCCGGCACGAGGTCCATCCATTTCTGGTCGACGAACACGCCCGACTGTATGTCCACGACGCAACGATATTCCAATTTCCGCTGCCACCACTTTACCATTTCCAGCACTTCATCACACTTGGCGAGCGCAATAAAACCCAGATTGTAGACACCTGCGCGCATAATGTACTCTTCATCGGGCTGAAGACCGTCTTCTTTCCAGAGATGCGTCAGATGCGGCGTAAAGATAAATTTGCTCCCAGCGTCAAAAAGCCCGTTGATCTCGTTGAACGCCTCGTATACGTAAATGTCAGGATCGAGATACACCACTCGGTCGTACTTGCCAAACAGCTTTTCTATTGCCCACGGTTTCACTGCCGTGTTGAACTCTAGAATTGTGTAGCGGAATGCCATCTTCTTAAATTCGGGGAGCTCCAAGTCCTCCAGGGAAATAAGCTCATAGTTCCGAGGCAATGCCACAAAGTCCGAACTCAACTCGTCCACGCACACGACAAAACGATCATATGCCGGATTAGTTGATTCCAATGACTGCATCAACGTATTGACATGCGCAAAGTAATTGCGCGACGCTATGGTGAACACGGCAGTTCTCATCAAGTCATTCCTTCCTGAAGGTTACGTCTATCTGAAGATTAGCGTCGTCTACCTCTTTTGAAACCATCACTATTCCGACACGACGGCAGATTTCCCCGAGCGAATTGCCCGTATAGAAACACAAATGAAACCGAGTATATTCATAGACATATTCAAAACAGGCGGTGGAATGCACCATCACTCCACCATCGGCAAGCAATGACACATTGTCCCTGAAGAAGGCGACAGGGTCAACTACATGCTCAAGAAGGTCGTGTGAGAAAATACCGTCAAACCGGCAGCCCTGCATTTGGTCCATCGAATGGTAGACATAGGGCGAGGCAGCCGCAGCAAATGGTTCATACCCGTAGACATCATACCCCTCTGAGCGAAGTTCATCAATCGTACGACCCCATGCTCCACATCCCCAGTTAAGGTATTTGCAACCTTTTCGCGGGTTTAGCTTCTTGAAGACTCGCTTTTCCTGATCAGTACAGTCGCCCTCGGAAAATACGCTGTAATGAACCTGGTAGTCTTCTGCCAATTCTTTTGCTGAGAGCGAAAGCATTTTCATTGGACCAAAAATCAGACCGCATCCAGGGCACGCATATCTAACGAGGTTCCCGCCGCCCCAAATGTCAACACTTTCAAATCTCGAGGCGTCAGCCGTGTTGAACGATGTCTCGCATACTGGACATTTGACTGTCGTCGGCTCTTTGAAGAGCCTGTCGACAAGAGCCCATTTTGTGCGCAGCGCATTACGTATCACCTCGGCATCTGTTGTCGCATCAGCTTCCTTCTTCAAGGAACTTATGTGGTGAAGCAAAGCGTTGTACCGGTTTCCGCCAATTATATTCACTCTCTCAAACTTCTCGGCAAGTCTCGTTTCAACCGAAGTTTTGGCATCGGCTATATTAGTATTGATCTCGTCGGTTCGGTCGGCTGGCTTCGCAGCCTCTATTGCCGCCTTGAGCTCGTCCGTCCGGTCGACAGGCTTCGCGGCCTCTATTGCCGCCTTGAGCTCGTCGGTACGGTCGGCTGGCTTTGCGGCCTCTATGGCGGCCCTTATCTCGTCCGTCCGGTCGGCTGGCCTCGCAGCCTCTATCGCCGCCTTGATCTCGTCCGTCCGGTCGGCTGGCTTTGCGGCCTCTATGGCGGCCCTTATCTCGTCCGTCCGGTCGACTGGCTTCGCCGCCTCAATAGCCGCCTTGAGCTCATCCGTTCGATCGGCTGGCCTTGCCGCCTCGATGGCAGCCAGAATCATATCACGCGTTCGATCAAGTTTCTGCTCGACGCAAAAAGCCTTGCGATACCCAGGGTCAAGCATCAAAAGCTTTCTAATCAGATTTCGCATCATGTCGCGACCTCCAGCCGTGTCGGACACCGGAAGACCCCGCCCATTGGCTCGTCCGTGTCAGACTGCAGCTCAATGGTCATGTCATTCCACTGGAGATTTATATGATGCTCCATCACTCCGATTGCGACAGCCGTCGTAAGGAACACCGGTCCTTTTATTATCGGCGGAACATCAAGATGGAAAACCACGGTTGCACGCCCAGACTCAAACGGATCGATTACCGTCTTCTCAAGTGAATTGTTTGTTCCGTATATCGCAATATCGCGAACATCTGAAATACGAATGCCGATCATCATGTTCGGCTTGAGGTTTTCACCCGCTATCTTCCTGGCGACAAATTCCCTGTCCCATGCCGCATCCACTTCAATCGTCAGTCGACAAGGCGTTTTCAGAAGCGTACCGCCACAAAGCCCTTTTATCCTGACGGCGCGGATGACACCGCCGCCGACACCCCACGAATGCGAGTCGATCGGATCGATTGTCCGCTCCAGCACATACGCGTCATGGTCCTTGGCACGACACGATGACACTCCGGGGCTCTCTGAAACGCCTTTCTTCACGGGTACAGACTCACCGTATTCCTCGGGGAAAAGGTCTCGCATGTATTCAGCCACAACGCGAGCCGACTCGCCATCGCACTTTACCGTATGGTCTTTTAGGTAGATTGCGCGGCTGCAGCGTTCTTTGACGGTTCCCGTGTCATGGGTCACCAATATAAGCGTTACTCCCTTTTCCTTCAGCCTGTCCATGCGCATGAAGCACTTGTGCTGAAATGCGGCGTCGCCGACGGCAAGGGCTTCGTCGACAATCAACACCTCCGGGTCGACAAATACGTTTACCGCAAAGGCAAGGCGCACCATCATTCCCGAGGAGTACGTCTTTACCGGCTGGTCTATGAAATCGCCGATATCCGCAAACTCCACAATCTCGTCGTAGCGCTCGTCGATCTCCTTCCGGGAAAGACCAAGGATGGAGCCGTTGAGATAGACGTTCTCACGCCCCGTGAACTCCGGGTTGAACCCGGATCCAAGCTCGAGAAGCGCCGCCACGCGACCTTTTACCGAGACGGTTCCCGCAGTCGGGGCGAGCGTACCCGTTATGATCTGCAGGAGCGTCGACTTGCCGACGCCGTTGCGCCCGATGATGCCGACACATTCGCCGCGGCGCACGTCAAAGGAGATGTCCTTGAGCGCCCAGAACTCCTTGTAGAACCTGTGATGCCCTGCGCACAGGGTCTGGTAAAGCCTGTGCACCGGCTTCGCGTACATCTCGTAGCATTTCGAAACGTTACGGACCGAAAGAACGACATCGCCGTCAGAGGACATCTGCAAACCCCCGTTTCGTGCGAAAGAAGAAGAAATAGCCCAACTGCAGGACAACAATGGAAACAAGCGTCGCAAGCCCGAGGAAAAACCAATCCGGCATGTGGCCGTAAAGAAAGACATTACGCGCCTGCTCGATGAATACCGTCAGCGGATTCCACAAAAGAATCCACTGGAGCTCTTTGGGAACAAACGACACCGGATAGAAGATCGGCGTGGAGAAAAACAGGATTTGTATGACAACGCCCAGGGCATACTGCGTGTCACGAACGAAGACTCCGACGGATGCGACGAAATAGGCAACTCCCAGAGTGAACAATGCCAGCGGAACCATGATAATCGGCAAAAGCAACATTGACCAACCGACAACACCAAGCACAAGCCACGCTCCGATAAACAGCATCAGAAACCAGGGGATGCCCAGGATAAACGTGGATGCGACCTGCACCAACGGCAAGACCTCAAGGGGAAACATCACCTTCGTGACAAGATTTGCGTTGCTGACTATGCAACCACTGCTAGCCAGGGAAGACTCGGAAAAAAGATTGAACATGGCCATTCCGCAGAACATTATGACGGCAAACGAACCCCGCCCGCCATCAACCTCCACTCCCCATCTTGCATTGAGCACGACGCTGAACACGAATGTATAGACGCAAAGCATCATAAGCGGTTGCACAAAACTCCAGACAAGGCCAAGGGAGGCTCCACGATACCTCTGCTCGACCGCACGACGGGTCATCTGAACCAGAAGATCCCAATTGCGCCATATGATCTTCGGCAACGCAAAAACATCAAAGACACCTATCAGTTTTCTGATCATGACCCTCACCACCGCTAAAGTACAACACGACTCCCCCGACCTCGCATGAAAACTTAATGCAGGTGGAGTCCGAATAAAACGAGAGAGTTTCTCTGCCAGACTATTTCTAGCGGCAGAGAAACAATTCCAATGTCTTTCCTGGCCTTAGTGCTCCAAGAATTCCTACAGGCGGAGAACATAGTCCTTTCCTTCGCGCACTATGATATACAGCTCCCCGTCCTCACCAAGAAGAACCACAGAGCCGTCTTTCATTGACTGCAGGGCGCAGCGCTTGAGAATATACCCTTCTGCCGAGATTGCCACGAGGGAACCATCGCCAAAGCCATCAGACTCGCAACCGTCAAGCATGAAGCTGAACATGCCATTGCCACCTTCAATGGCTCCGCTCCAACAACTCAGCCTGGCAACTGCGGTCGAAGTTTCTCCGGGCATGACGTAAAAGGAGTTCGCCACAATCTGCTTCCACTGCGCCTGCAGCGTCACCGAGCCGCCTGCGGCGAGGCCGCAGAACGCGACGTACCCGTAGACCGGGACGACCACATCGCTTGCGCCCCACGAGAGGATGTTCACGCTGTCGAGCGAGTACACCGCCGACGCGCCGAGGCCGGCGACTACCTTCCAGCCCGCGAACTCGTATCCCGCGCGGACGGGGTTCGAAAGCGCGTACCAGCCGCCGCGGTCGGCCTCCGTTGGCTGTGCGGTCTCGAAGCTGCCGCCGCCGAGGTCGTAGCCGATCGAGTAGCTCGCGCTGATCGCGTTCCACTGCGCCTGCAGCGTCACCGAGCCGCCTGCGGCGAGGCCGCTGAACGCGACGTACCCGTAGATCGGGACGACCACATCGTCGACGCCCCACGGCAGGATGTTCACGCTGTCGAGCGAGTACACCGCCGACGCGCCGAGGCCGTCGACCACTTTCCATCCCGCGAACTCGTAGCCGTCGCGGACAGGGTTCTGCAGCGCGTACCAATTGTCGCCCACCCCCTCGTATTCCAGAGTGCCGACTGGCGTGCCGCCGTCCAGCTGATAATATATTTTGTAGGGCGCGACATCAATGCTGAACTTGGGATACGCGTTCCTCCAAAGCTGAACGTAGTCCTTGGGCGCCAGAATCGTCGTCAGGTTTTCAAATACGCTCGCAATGTCCCACGACGGAGGTTCAGAACCAACCACCAACGTCGTCAATGCGCCACATTCCCTGAACGGCTCCTTGCCTGCCTCATACCAATTGAAATTGCTCACCGTAACGCTCTTCAGGTTCGCGCAGCCGCCAAAGGCGATGTAGCCCATGGAAGAGACGGTCGCCGGGATGGTGACGGACTCGAGCGCCGAGTAGGCGAAGGCCGCGTCGTCAATCGACGTGACGTTCGAGAGGTCGACCGATGTCAGCTTCTTGCACTGCGCGAACGCATATTTGCTGACAGCGCCCGACAGCGGGTCCGTAGAGGTCAGCTCGTAGTCGCCGAAGCCTTCTGCCGGGTTGGTGCGCCAATCTATGCTGTTCTCGTATCCGCCATTGTATGCAAAAGCGCTAACAGCGCTTGTCATCGCCGACACAAGCACGAGGGCTTTCATCAGTTTGTTCATCCTTATTTCCTCCATTTGACTTGAATTATACCAAAAACTTGTTTACGGAATCAACCATGGAAATGCCTTTGCGGACTTCACTCCGTCGCGTCATCCCATATGGCCTCCATGACGACCACCGCGCCCTGGTCGGCGAGGTCGAAGACCATCACCCCGTCGTCGTAGCGGCGGCCGTTGTCGGCCCTGCGCCAGCCCGCGAACTTCTTGCCTCTCGGCGGACTGAAGGCGCACGGGTTCAGCTTCGCCACCTTGTCGGGCAGAATCGACTGCGTGGACATGGACCCCGTGCCGCCATTGGCACTGAACTTAACTGTCACACATTTCTTTTCCCAAACGGCATACAGTGTATATGTCTTGCCCGCCGCGTTCAGGAAATTAACATAGTCGCAATCGCCATAAGAAGCATATTCTCTTGTTGGATCATTCACCGCCCAGCCCAGGAAAGTGTAATTGTCGCGCGTGAAAGCGCATCTTCTCAATTGCGTTTCCACGGATGCCGTACAAGTCTGCGGATACATATAGCCAGTTCCGCCGTTGGGATCGAATATTATGGTATACGTTTCAAGCGAGGCATTCCCCAGCTGCTCGATGGTGAATGTCTCGACGAGGCTGCCAGACGTAACGGTTATGGTCCCGCTGCGGTCCGAGGAGCTTGCGTTTGCCGAGACCGAATATCCGATGGTGCCGTTGCCGCTGCCGCTGCTGCCGGATGTCAGGGTTATCCAGGAGGCGGAGGACCTGGCGGTCCACGAGGAGCTGCATGTCACCGATATGCTCCCCGAGACACTGCCGTAGCCA
>JBGUVV010000210.1:0-6248 GCA_045220525.1 Kiritimatiellia bacterium | reverse complement strand
TAACATGTGGCCCCCCCCCCCCTGAACGATTGACTGCGGGCATTCTATCAAATTTGCGATTTGTCTGTCAAGTCTGTCAATGGCTTTGACTAATGCCGCCGCTGATAGAGAACGGCATGAAACGGGATGGGTTGCGTAAGACACGAAATAGCCCGCAAAATATTTTTCGGATTTGAACTAAACTTGAACTTCGTTTGGTATAGTATTGGAGAAATGAAGAGACTGATGCTATTGCTCGGCTTGCTCGTGACCGCACTCGTGTGGGCGGATGATCTCGGCTATTCGCCCGACGGAGGGCTGGTGTCGTTCGGGGAGTTCGACTACGTTTACGACTCGGCGAGCAGGCTCACGGATGTGTGGCCCAATACGTTGACAAGCACGGCGCTATTGTGGCATCATACTCATATGACGCATTTGGCAACACCATACAGAAAAGCGGCGCGAAAGCTGACGAGCTAAAGATGCGCTTCTCGACGAAGTATTTCGACGATGAGGCGGGGCTCTACTACTTCGGCCGCCGCTTCTACTCGCCGCGTATCGCCCGCTGGCTCACCCGCGACCCGATAGAGGAACGCGGCGGATTGAATCTGTATGCGTATTGCGGGAATAATCCAATTATATTATCTGATAAATTAGGAGAGGACATCTACCTTTTTACAGGTAATGATTCGGGGCGTTGGCTAAATGATAAGCTACATCAATCAGTAGGGGTCGATTTATGGTCTAAGAAAGGCAGGAAGATTGGGCGCACGAGTTTTACGTTTGCGTACAATGGGAATTGGAAATGGTACGCTCCTAGTCTTACTTGGCTTGGCTTTTCGGGGTTAACCCTGCCCGGCTATTTCATGGAGGGCGAAATAGAAGAGCGGCTCGTTCCTGTCGGCGTCGTTGTTGCAAGGAAGAAGACCACTTGCCAAGAAGATCGCGAAGGGTTTCGCCGAATGAAGGCGCGAGTCGGTGAGAAAGATGTATATTCTGTCGGTCGCCACAATTGTCGCAATTTCGCGCAGTCTGAATTCGATGCTGCACCGGGGAGTGTTACGAGATGAATCACGGGCTGTATGTTCTAGTCGCAGTCCTGTCGTTTGGACTTGGCTGGTTTCACTGGAATCCAATGGAGCGCAATCAGCCGCGAAGCCGTGCAATGGCGACGGCTCAAAAACTTGTAGAACTTGATACAGCGATCAAGGCCTACTATCGTGCGAACAAGACGCTGCCAAAGACATTGGGCGAATTATGCCAGAAGGGCTTTGCAGCTCGAGAAAACGTTGTGGATGATTGGGGGTCCGAGCTGTTTTATTCTGCAACGAACGACGGCTCGGCAGAGGTCTGGTCTTGCGGACCTGATTCTTCATTGATCCGAGAAGGAGATGCGGATGCCACAAGCACTCATTACAGATTGTCAAAAACAATATCGATTGGAGACTGAAACGATGGCGAATAAATACAGCCGTCCAGTGTTGTTGCTGGTTGTCTCGGTGGTTTTCTTCTTTCTGGGGGAGCTTTATGCCAGCCTTGTTACCGTCGCCACAAAAGAAGGCATGACTAATGGCGTGATGGTGCGGATAGAGCGAAAGTTGTTAAAGCGAATTGGGCAAGGATGGGAGGTCCCACATACAGTCGAAGAGCTTGTCGCCAGCGGGATATGTGCTGAGGACGAGTGTCGCGATGCATGGGGCAGGATGTTGGAAATTAGTTCAGAGGGGAAGGGGTATGTTCGTGTGACTTCGCTTGGCGATCCGGCCATTCAGAAGTTAGATCCAGGTATCAAGTTTACAATGTCGCGAACCATCCAGTGTCAATTGCCATAGGCTCTAGTTTGTCGCACGAAGGTTTTGCTGGACGGTGGAGCATGAAGAAGAGTTGGATAGTTTGCTTTCTGGAGATATGCTGTGAGCCGATTATGGATCTTTATAATTGGTTTGTTGAGCTTATACGCCGTAAGGGCTGATAGCTTCGGCTATTCGCCCGACTGAGGGCTGGTGTCGTTCGGGGAGTTGACAAGCACGGCGCTCTTGTGGCAGAATTCGCATTGAATGCATTCAGGATTACCATGCGGGGAAATGGCGTGATTAAAAACCACATGGAGATTAAATGCAAATGTCCCTCTTTGTCCGCCATGATGTTGGCTATTCTGTTCCCAGCATTGCCAGGGAGAAATCTGCTACATGCTTTTGCCATCTGAAAGACTTAATTGGGTGCGATCCACGAAGTTCAAGAAAATTTGAACTTCGCAAAGCATGGTTTTCTGGTTTTTGCTATACTTGTCATGTTCTCGGGCGAAAGAGGAAGATTCTGAAACCTGCGAATTGTGAAAATGGTATAATACCAGAGTCATGAAGAAAAAAACTGCATTGGTCGCTGAAGACAATGACGGGCACTACAAGGCCTTCGAGGGATTCCTCGTCGAAATGGGGCTTGAAGTCGAACGCGAGGAGTTCGGCGACTTGGCATTGAAGAAGATCCTGAACTTCGATTACGACATCGTCATACTCGACATCGAGCTGCCAAAGAAGAGCGGACTGGAAATCCTCCGGGAGGTGCGCAGGTCGAAGCCATACCTTCCGATCATTGCCGTCAGCGCTTTCGCCGGAGTGCACGGCGAGGCAGAATGCCTGAACCTCGGGGCGGACGACTATATCGAGAAGCGATTCAACAAGGAAACCTTCCAGGCAAGGGTGCGCCGCGCAATGTGGCACGGAAGCCTCGCCAACCAAGACAAGGTCCTGTCGTGGGGCAGCATAAACGTCAACGTCAACACACGCACGGTGCGCTACCGCAAGGCAAAGATGGACCTCTCAGAAAAGGAGTTCAACATACTTCTCCCTCTCGTCAAGGCGCAAGGAAAGATTGTGGACGCGGACGTCCTTGAAAAGGCGGCATGGGGCGATGTGAATAGGGTATCGATACGGCTTGAACTGAAGATCAAGGCACTGCGCGACAAGTTCTCCGCGCTGGGCGCGCCTCGGGACATCATAGACTCAAACAGGGGAATGGGATATGTTCTTCGTGACTGCTGAAACGGGCTTCGGAAGGCGACTGGGCAGGGCATTCCTCAGGGGAATGATACCGATTTTGGCAATCTGCCTCGCCATCGGCTACTATCACTCTGTCCGCATGACACAAAAGACTCTGAGGATGCCGATAACAAACGCAAACCGCGAGGTATTCTACAGACAGCTGAGCCAGAGTATGTGGGCCTCAAGGCGGTACTACTTGGCGACCGCCGGCCTGTTGCTGCTTGTCGTTGTCATGGCGCGGCGCGGCCGAAAAAAGCAAGAGCGGCTTGGCGACGAGATCGAAGGCCTCGTCCGGCGCGCGATGCACGACCAGGCCCGATCGCTTTCTGCTATAAACATCGCGGCAAAAGGAATCCTCGACGGAAACGTTGACCCAAAGTCGATTGCCGCCGAAATCGAGGCGATAAGCCGATGCGAGACGAAGAAGCTCGACTCGTATATGCTCCTCGCAAAGGACTTCGCGGGATACGACGGAGCCTCGGCGGAGGACGTCAACCTATCCGCCGCCGTCTGCCGTATTGCCGCGGACATGAAGATGCGCGAGAAAAACGTGGAGATCAACTGCTCGGTCCCCAAGAAGGACGTATTCGTCTGCGCCCATCCCGCCCTTGTTGCGGAACTTGTTGGCAACCTTGTCGAAAACGCCGTGAAGTACGCGGACGGAGGGACGGTCTCGCTCTCGCTGGCAGTCCGCGGGCGGCGTGTCGTCCTCACCGTTTCAGACACGGGGCGAGGCATACCAAAGCGTGCGCAAAAGCATGTGTTCGAGCGGTTCTACCGCGCAGATAACGTCTCTGGCGTTCCCGGCACGGGCCTTGGGCTCTCGACCGTCCACGAGCTTGTCACCCGCCACTACCACGGCAACGTGAAGCTCAAGTCCAAGCTCGGCAAGGGAACGACCATAACGGTAACACTTCCTCGTTCACGAGGGACACATTAAGCATAGACGTCATCCTCCACTCACTTCGCCGCCCCCTCAAAATACCACTCGCCGTTCTTTCTGGCACCGCGCCTTTTCAAACCAGCCTTCTTCTTGAGCGAGGCGATAATACGCTCCGCCTGCCTAGAAGTAATCCCTAAGATCTCCCCGAGTTTTGGTGCTGTAAGTTTGGAGTTGCGCAGAATCGCCTTTATCGCAGTCTCTTCCGTATGCGTAAGATTTATCCCGACATTTATCCCGACATTTATCCCGACATCAGGCTTATTTATTACGTCATTTACTACGTCATCATGTCGGTGTAAATCTGCGATTGCTTTTGCAGTCGTTGTACCATATTCCTGACCGATCCGCAAGAAGCGATTGTGCAACTCTATCTCGTCTCCGTATATAAGCACCTTGAAAAACTCTTCAAGCGGCAACTGCGTCTTATCGACATTCAATTTCTGGTTTTCATAGTTGGCCCTGACGAGGGCGTTCCTGAAGTAGAACGACTTGTCAGCAAAGAGGTCGTTCGTCACGTCAAAGCCCTTGGACCTAAGATACTTGATTGCGAAAACTGCCGTAGTGCGCGTATTTCCCTCGCGGAATGGATGAATCTGCCAGATGCCCGAAATGAACGAAGCGAAATGCTCCACGAATGCATCTTCCGAAAGCCCTTTGTACTTGAACTTTCCTTCCTGGGAAAAATCGTAAGCAAGCGACTTCTCAATCAGGAAAGACGCCTCGTACTGTACGGAATCGCCGTTCAGCACCCATTCCCTTTTCCTCAAATCGACCGTCCTGATCTCTCCAGCATGCGGGAAAACCCCTTCGAAGATCTTTCCGTGAATACCAAGATAGAATTCGGGCGAAAGCCTGAAGGATGGCAAATGGATTATCTGGTTGATTCTGACGGAAACCTTGTCCGCCTCGACCGTGTCCTCTGGTATTTCGTGCTCGCCCTTGACCTCGTAATATTCATCGACAAGGCGCCGCGCCTCATCGGCCGAAATCTCGCCCTCGATATTTCTTTTCGCCGTGTCGATAAGGTATTGCGAAGGCTTGAGCCCATCGACATCCTGAAGGCCGATGGCCGTCGCCCAGCCGTAGGCGCGTTCGCGGCGTCCCGGCTCCGGCGCTTCGTAGTATTTGTCAAAATCAAGATTCTGCATTTTGACTCCCAAGAATGGCAGTGATCTCTGCAAGGACCTATATCGTCTTGTCACTCGTTCCCATACGTGTATTATACCATATGGGAGCCCGGAGTATATGAAATTATCGCATCCGATAATTTCGGGACGCAGTTTCGCGCGCAAGATAAGTTCGCGATAAGTTGGCGCGGCGCCTTTGATGCTATACTACTTGCGACTTCCGCAACTGCGGAAAGACAAGGGGAAAGATGGAAGGAAAACTTGCTGTAATCATGGCCGCGTGCATCTCCCTGTGGACGTGCGCGGCGGCCGAATACGAGATGCCTGGGCTCCCTCCCGGGACGCTTCCTGACACGGAGGTGTCGACGAACGTCTCGCTCCTTGCGTGCTCACCCGGAAGGCATCAGGCGTTCTCTCTGAAGCTCCAGGTGGGCAACTGCTCGTCCAACGAGGTGCTGGTCGCCATAGGGCACGACGCGGACGGCAACGGGGACCTTGCCTTCGACGAGACTGACCTCGTGTTTGGATGCGACTGCGGCGAGTGCTATCTCGTGGACTACACGGCGCAGAGGGCGCTTGTGGATGTCGGCGAATCCATTCTGATCAGGCACCGCGACTACAACCCCGCCTGGGACCTTGCAAAAGTCGTCAAGCGCGGCGAAGGCGACGTCGGCGAGGTTATCACGGTCGCGGTCGAGACAAGGGCGTTTTCGGTTATCCTCTGGTAGTGCTGCGACGGGAGCGCGTGACATGATGGAAGTGAACTTGAATGCAGTTGCAATCGCGTTCGCAGCCCTGTTCTACGGGGCGCTTTGCGCATATTTGCTGAGGAAGCCGTTCGCGGAGGGGCTTAGGCGGTTCCGCGCCCTGCCCATGATGGTGCAGGTCGCGTTGGTCGTGATGGCCGTCGTCGCGACCGTGGATGCCCAGAAGCAACAAGGATCCACGAACGAACCGCCCGCCAATGCGCCTGGACCTCTCGGCGTTCTCCGCCCGTTGATCAACGGGGGAATCCCGCAGCCGGCGGCCACGCTCAATATGAGCGGTGGAGAGCCGACCGTGAGCGCGGAGGATGTCCTTCGCGGATTCAGGCTCGCCTTCGTGACGAACGACGCGATGCACGACCATGCCATGCCCACCAACGCGCAACGCCTCGGC
>JBGUVV010000209.1:0-10552 GCA_045220525.1 Kiritimatiellia bacterium | reverse complement strand
GTGAGGCACCCCATCGGTCCCCAATAGACGATGTGGTCGCGGATGCGCGAATTGCGCAGGTAGGTCGCTACGACATGCTCTATCGTGTGCATGGCGTTCGGATGTATCGCAGGCTCCTTGTTCGGCGTCTTCATGCGGACGTCGAACGTCGTGATCCACCCGCCGTCGATCTCGTCGCGGCGGCTTACGTATATTCCTGGCACAATCCGGGTGTGGTCAACTTGAAACGACGCTATCAGCTTCATTTGTATTTCTCCATTTCCTGTTCAACGCGCCTCTTCGTAGCCTCGTCAGGCGCGACGACGATGCCGCGCAGTTCGCACGGCGCCCACTTGTTGGTCCACGAGACGTCGTTGAACGCCGCCTCGAAGGAAAGCTGATCCGGCAGGATGTCGTCGGTCGTCCCCGCCCTTCCGTCTGGCCCCTTCGAGTAGAGGACGGGATGCCCGCCCTCCGGCCGCGTCTCATAGACGTAGTCGTTCCCCCACGGATCCTTTACGATGTGGTTCACGTACGGGCCGTCCCAGCCTTTGTGCATCGCGCGCACCTTCGCTATCTCCTTCGGCCGCCTGTAGGCAAGCACTTCAAGCCCCTCCTCCGTCGAAGGATATTCCCCGACATGGAACTTGTATCTTCCAAGCGCGATCGACAGGGAATCCATCGCCTTCCTCGCCTGGAGGTCGTTGCGCTCGATGCGCTTCTTTCCAAGAGTTATTCCGCCACGCATTAGCTGCGGAACTACCAACGCGCCGATTACGACCAGGAGGAGGATGACGAGCGAATAGAAAAGCGGCCCCCTGCTCATGAGCGGCGCGCCGCCCGCGAGATCGGCCTTTTTCCTTTCATACTCAAGCTGAATCGCCTTGATGGCGGCCTTGGACGACTTCTTGACGCCCTTCACATCCTTCGGCTTGAATTTCTTCCTCAGCTCCGAATAGTCAACCATTTTACACCTCCTCCACACGTTCTATCACAAGCCCCCTAGCCTCAGGCGCGGAAGGCGCTATGAGAAACGCCTTGAAGAGCTCTCCCGCAGCCTTTTCGAGGCCGTCGGGATCGAAAGACTTCTCAAGCGTCGCAAGCGGCGCGCCGACCGAAACCCTGTCGCCCACGGCGACTTCGAGGTTGATGCCTGCAAGAGGGTCTATCCTGTCGCCTGTCCTTTCACGTCCCGCGCCAAGCTGCAAGGCGACGCGCCCGACCTTCTCCGCGTCGATGGCGGCGACATAGCCTGACTTCATCGCCTGAATCTTGAACTTGAACGTCGGCTTCTCCAAAAGCTTCCGGAAGCGCGCGAGGTCTCCGCCATGCGCCGTAACCATCGCCTCGAACCTCGCAAGCGCGGAGCCGTCGGCAAGCCGCCCCGCAGCAAGCTCTCTCGCCTCTTCAAGGGGAATCTCGCGCGCAAGCGAAACCATCATTGCCGCGAGCTCTACGCTAAGGTCGGCCACGGCTCCGCCTTCTTCGCCGCCGAGGATTCGCAGTGCCTCCGCAACCTCGTTCGCGTTGCCGACGGCCCTGCCGAGCGGCGCGTTCATGTCGGTGACGAGCGCGGCGGCCTTGCGGCCCGCTGCGCGTGCGCCTGACACGAGGGAGCGGGCAAGCTCCCGCGCCTCCTCCGGCGTTTTCATGAACGCGCCAGCGCCCGCCTTTACGTCGAAGACCAGCGCCCCCGCGCCTTCCGCAAGCTTCTTCGAGAGGATCGACGCCGTTATCAGCGGTATCGAAGCGACCGTTCCCGTCACATCCCTGAGGGCGTAGAGCTTCTTGTCGGCCGGGCATATCTCGTCGGTCTGCACCGCTATGGAAACGCCTGCCTCGGCGACTATCTCCTTGAACCTCTCCATGGTGACGGAGCATCGGTAGCCGGGAATCGCCTCAAGCTTGTCGGCCGTGCCGCCTGTTATTCCGAGCCCACGCCCGGCGAGCGACGGCACCGCGACTCCGCAAGCAGCGGCAAGAGGCTGGATTACGAGGGAGAGCTTGTCGCCGACGCCGCCCGTCGAGTGCTTGTCGGCAGTCGGCGCGGAAACATCGCCCCAGTCGAGGCAAATCCCCGAGCGCATCATCGCGTCGGTGAGATCCGCGGTTTCCCGCTCCGTCATGCCTCTGCAGCATATGGCCATCGCCATCGCCGACATCTGGTAGTCGGGAATCTCGCCATTGGTAAAGCCTTCGACAAACTCGCGTATCTCCAACGAGCCAAGGGCCCGCCCTTCCCTCTTCTTGTCGAGAAGAAACTTTGCTGGAACCATTTCTACCACCTTTCCATTCTGCGGTTTCCGCCGCCGTATCCATAGCGGCTTGGCTGATGTATCGGCGAATACTGCGAATAAGACTGCACGCGCATGTTAACAAGGTCCTCTGGAAGCTCCTTCGCGAACATGGAAGGCTCAACCGGGAATATCCCGCCATCGGAGGTCTTGCGCATCTGCGGCGAATAGAGGAAAAGCTCGTCTTTCGCGCGCGTGACGACTACGTAGAAAAGTCGCCGCTCCTCTTCCATCCGGCCTTCCTCCTGGGCCTTGGCGGAGGGGAACATGCCCTCCGAGAGCCACGGCACGAAGACGACCGGCCACTCCATGCCCTTCGCCTGGTGGATGGTCGAAAGAGTGACCTCGTCATTGTCGAGGTTGTTTTTGCGGGCATCAAGGTTAGTGAGAAGAGCAACGTCCGCGAGAAAAGTCTCGAGCCCGCCTGTGTCGGAGGCTACCTGAACGGCAAGCTCCTTCACATCCTCAAGGCGCTCCTCCGCCTCCTCATCGTCCCGTTCGCGGCGAAGGTGGTCTTCGTAGAAGAGGTCGCAGAAGTCCTCCACGATCTCGCCTACCTCGCCCGCCTCAAGATGTTCTTGGGCAGCTTCAAAGCACCGTGCAAGAGGCGGCCACACCGCCTTTGACTTCGCGCCAAGAAGCCCCAGGAGGGCGTCGCGGTCCTCGCGGCGCGAGCCGTCGAAAGTGCGCCCGAGCTTCTCCCACATCTTCCTCGCGCCCTTCTCGCCGACGCCGGGGAAAAGGCAGACGAGGCGGAGGAAGGAAAGTTCGTCTGCGGAATCGACGAGAAGCCGCAGATACGCGAGAACGTCCTTTACATGCAGCTGCTCGAAGAAGCCAACTCCGCTCGTTATGCGGAACGGGATCCTCATGCGAGTCATGGCGGTCTGGACATTGACGGAATGGAAGTGGCTCCTGTAGAGGACGGCCATGTCGCTGTAGCGGTAGCCGCGCTCGCGCATCATCATGACGGCGCGGACGATCTCCCCCGCCTGGGCATCCGCGTCATAGACCCTCGAGAGCGTCGGCAGGGAGCCAAGAGAGTCGCGCACAGGCCTAAGCGTCTTCTCGAACTGGCGAGGGGCGTCGCGCATGACGACGTTCGCAACATCGAGAATCGAAGGGACAGACCTGTAGTTTCGTTCCAGCTTCACTATCCGGCATCCCGGCCAGCGCTGCGGGAACTCCATTATGTTCTCTATCTGCGCGCCGCGCCATGTGTAGATGCACTGGAAGTCGTCGCCGACGGCCATTATGTTGCCGCGCTTGCGGGCGAGGATGTCGGCGAAGTCCGCCTGCAGGCCGTTCGTATCCTGGTATTCGTCGACGAGGACGTGGATGAAATGCTCCTGCAAAGTCTCGCGTATGCCGTCGTTTTCGTTGAGGAGCCTGAGCCCGTTCACGAGGAGGTCGTCGAAGTCCATCGCGCCGAGCTCCTGCTTGCGGGCAACGTAGAGATCGGCGATCTTGGCTATTGCCTCCGGCTCGACGCCGGCCGCCTTCGTCTGCCAGCGAGACGCGATGAACCCGACGGGCCTGCGTTCGTTCGAGGCCTCCGATATCATCTTGGCGACAAGCTCCTTCTTCGGGAAGTCCTTTGGATCGGCCACATTGGCCTTTATGATCTCGCCTATGAGCCGCCTCTGGTCCTCCTCGTCGAGTATCTGAAACCCAGGGCGATAGCCGCGCGAGCTTCCGTAGCGACGGAGAAGCCGTGCGCAGATGGAGTGAAACGTTCCGGACCAGATGGGGGATACGGCGTCGCCCGAGAGCTTCTGCGCCCTTTCAAGCATTTCCCTCGCGGCGCGGTTGGTGAACGTCAAGAGGAGTATCCGCCCTGCGGGAACGCCGCGCTCCACGAGATAGGCGACGCGGTGAACGAGGGTTCTCGTCTTGCCGGTCCCGGCGGCGGCGAGGACGAGAAGCGGCCCGTCGTCGGCCGTAGCGGCGGCAAGCTGTTCAGGATTGAGAAGTCTTGCAAAATCAGTCACGGCAGTTTCCTATTTTCCTTTCTGCGGTTTCATCCATACGACCATCCCCTTCTCTATGTGCCCAGCGTCTATCGCCGTTCCAGGGATCACCTTGTTGCGGATGGTGTAGTATGTGTCGGGGGCGTTCCACTTTGCGCCGGCGATCTTGAGGGCCGTCTGCTCCTTGGATACCACTCCCTTCTGCACATATCCAATGCGCTTTAAGTCTGCAATGGACTTGGGAGGTGCAACGGGCTTTGTCGTTGCGACTGGCTTTGGCGTTGCGGCGGCGGGCTTTGGCGTTGCGGCGACTGGCTTTGGCGTCGTCGAGCCGCCCCGCCCGAGAAGACGCGAAATCCAGCTGCCTCCGCCCTGTCCGGACGACGAGGCGCCCGCAGCCGCATACTGTCCCTTCATCGTGTCAACCCCGTAATAAAGCACTCGGTTGAGATACGCATCGGCGACCGTCAGCCTCTTGGCGCGCACGTCAGGGTCGTATGCAGGCTTGGCATTGAGCCCGAGGGCCTTGCGGACGCTCGACATCGCAAAGAGCATCCCACAACGCTTGCGCCCCCTGTGCTTGCTGCGGTGCCACTTGTTCGGCGCGCCGTATGCGACGTGGCTGTGGCAGACGACCCTGTCGTCGGAGAGGCGATACATCGCCTTCAGTTCGCTTACGAGGCCCCTTATCGCGGCGATCTGAATGGACGGCATGGTCTTGTCGTGGTATCCCACGCACTCTATCCCGATGGAGAACTTGTCGACGTCCTCCTTGCCGTTCCACATCGACCGCCCCGCGTGGAAAGCCTCCCTGTCGCGATCCACGATTGCGTAGATTGTGCCATTTTCCGTAACGCAGTAATGCGCCTCCCCGCGGTCGGAAAGCTTGTTGAGTGAGCTTCGGGCGGGGGCCTCCGTAGTGTGGAGGACTATGAGCTCTGTAGAGCTGCGCACCTTCCTCTCCGGGTTTCGCGGCGACCTGTATCTGCCGGAGGCGTCAATTGCGGCACCAGTCAATGCGGACACGGCCGCAAGGATGGCGATCGCCACCCTCATCGGCCATCTCCGCATCCACCGGGAATCATCGTCGGCAAATGCGCCGGACTCAGCGACCGACGTCCCTCCTGTAGCGGGAGACGAGCAGGCTTGTCGAAGAGTCGTGCTTAAGCGAGGGCTTCTCGGCGACGAGATCGGCAAGGACTCCCTTGGCAAGCACCTTGCCGAGCTGCACGCCCCACTGGTCGAAGCTGTAGATGTCGAGCACAACGCCCTGCACGAAGACCTTGTGTTCGTAGAGCGCGATGAGCGAGCCGAGCGTCTCCGGCGTCAGGCGCTTGCAAAGAAGCGTGTTCGTCGGCCTATTGCCCTCGAACGTCTTGAACGGGACAAGCTTCTCGGGAACGCCCTCCGCGCGGCATTCGTCGGCAGTCTTGCCGAACGCAAGGGCCTCGGTCTGCGCGAAGAAGTTCGCCATCAGCTTGTCGTGGAGGTCGCCTATCTTGTTGTGGGTCTGCGAGAAGCCAATGAAGTCGCACGGGATGAGGTGCGTTCCCTGGTGGATGAGCTGGTAGAACGAGTGCTGTCCGTTCGTGCCGGGCTCTCCCCACGCAATCGGGCCCGTCTCCCTGTCGACGGGGACGCCGCCCCTCGTGACGGACTTCCCGTTGGACTCCATGTCCATCTGCTGGAGATACGCCGGGAAGCGGCTCAAGTACTGGTCGTATGGGAGGCAGCAGTATGTCTCCGCGCCGTAGCCGTTTGAGTAGAGTATTCCGAGAAGCGCCATCACGACCGGCATGTTGCGCTCGAACTTGGCCGTGCGGAAATGGCGGTCCATCTTCCAGTAGCCCCTGAGGAACTTGGCGTAGTTGGAGCGGCCTATGGAGATCATGAGTGAGAGGCCGATTGCCGACGGCAGCGAGTAGCGCCCGCCGACCCAGTCCCAGAACGGGAACATGTTCGCGGGAGATATCCCAAACTCCGCCACTTCCTTCGCGGCAGTCGAGAGGGCTACGAAATGGCTCGCGACCGCCTTCGCGTCGCCAAGCGCGGAGACGAGCCAGTCGCGCGCGGCCGCCGCGTTGCTCATCGTCTCCTGCGTGGTGAACGTCTTCGAAGCGACGATGAACAATGTCTCCGCAGGCTTCACCTGCCGAAGAGTCTCCGCAAGGTGCGTGGAATCGACGTTCGAGACAAAGAAGAACTTGAGCCTCCTCTTCGAGTATGGGGTAAGCGCGATGTTGGCCATCACGGGGCCGAGGTCGCTTCCGCCGATGCCGATGTTGACGACGTACTTGATCCGCTTGCCTGTGAAGCCGCGCCACTTGCCGGAACGGACGAGATCGGAGAACTCGCCCATCCGCGCGAGAACAGCGCGGACGTCGGGCATGACGTCGCGGCCGTCGACGAAGACCTTCGCATCGGGATCGCAGTTCCTGAGGGCGGTGTGGAGGACGGCACGGCCCTCCGTTGCGTTGATCTTCTCGCCCGTGAACATCCGCTCTATCTCGGCCTTGAGGCCCGACTCCTCCGCAAGCTTCACGAGAGACTTCATTACCTTGCGGTCTATGCGGTTCTTGGAGTAGTCGAGATACCATCCCGCCGCCTCCACCGAGAATCTCTCGGCCCTCGCCGGATCCTCGGCGAAAAGCTCCTTGATCGTCTTCTTGGACGAAACCGCCATGGCATCGTCAAGATGCCGCCATTTGTCGTTCACCATAACTTTGTCCCCTTTGCAAGTCAGGCCGTAGGAAAAACAGCCTATAGGCCGTATTATACCATAATCCGGCCGCCATTTCCGCACTTACCGTCATTGAATGGTGCGCCCGGTGGGACTTGAACCCACACGCCGTAAGGCACGGGAACCTAAATCCCGCGTGTCTGCCGTTTCACCACGGGCGCATGTCACTTTCTAAGCTTGTCTCGATGGGCGAAGAATATCCGTGTCTTGTTTGCGAACGTCTGAGCCTCAGGGAAGTTCCCGGGAACAGACACGCGCTGAAACTCCTCAAGCGCGGCCTTTTGCTTCTTGTCGAGATTCGCCGGAACCTCCAGGACGAGCCTCACGTCGAGGTCGCCAGGAGATCCGCCGCGCAAAGAGGGAACGCCCTTCCCGCGAAGCCGAAAAGTCCTGCCGTTCGGCGTCCCCGCCGGTATCTTGAGGCGGGCTTCGCCTTCCGGAGTAGGAACCGAGACTTCGCCGCCAAGGGCCGCAAGAGTCGGAGAGACTGGTATGTTGACGAAAAGGTCCTGGCCGTCACGCTCGAAGATATCGCTCTGCCCGACATTCAGAAGGACGTAGAGATCTCCGTTCGACCCACCGCGCACGCCGCCGGCGCCCTTGCCTACAAGCCTGAGGCGAGAGCCGGTGTCAACGCCGGCCGGTATCTTGAGCGAGATATGCTGCGTCTTCGCCACTTGCCCCGATCCGCGGCACTTGCGGCAGGGCTTTTCGATGACGCTGCCCTCGCCGCCGCAGTGCGGGCATTCCTGCCGCACCTGGAAAAAGCCGGAGCCGCCGATTACAACGCCGTGCCCGCCGCACGTCTTGCATGTGACCCTGCGGGAACCGGGAGCCGCGCCTGTGCCTTTGCACTCGGGGCATTCTGAGGGAAGGTCTATGTCGATCGTGCGCTCGCTGCCGAAAATGGCCTCGTCGAACTCGATGTTCAATCGAAACGTCATGTCCTCACCCCTGCGCGGCGCGTTAGGGTCGGAACGGCGCTGCTGGCGTCCCCCTCCGAAGAACGACGAGAACCCGCCGCCGCCCATGCCGCCGAAGAACGAGTTGAGGATGTCGCCGAGATCGACGTCCTGGAAGTGCGAGAAGTCGCGCCCGAAGTCGAACCCGCCAGGACCGAAGTTCACGCCTTGGTGGCCGAACTGGTCGTAGCGCTGGCGCTTCTCCGGGTTGGAAAGGACCTCATACGCCTCCGAAACCTCCGTAAACTTCTCCTTGGCCTCTGGATTGTCGGGGTTGCGGTCGGGGTGGTACTTCATCGCGAGCTTGCGATAGGCCGACTTTATCTGGTCGGCCGTCGCATCCTTCGCGACGCCAAGGACCTCGTAGTAGTCTCTTTTCTCCGCCATCTCAGTTCGAAGCCTCTTTAGCCTTGCCGCTTGAAACGACTACTTGAGCCACGCGGAGGACGCGGTCTTTCAGCATCCACCCACGCTTGGACTCGATCGAGACAAGCCCTTCCTCGACCTCTTCGTTCGGAAGGGTCGCAATCGCCTCCATGCGCTCGGTGTCGAGCGCCTTGCCCACGGAATCGAAAGGCTCGGCGCCATGCTCCTTCAAAGACGCGAGGAGCGAGTCGTATGCGAGCCGGACGCCCTTCACGAAGGGATCGTCGGCCTTGTCCTTGGCGCTGTCAAGGGCGAGCTTAAGGTTGTCGACCGTCGGAAGGACGTCGCGCAGGATGTCTATTTCCGCAAACCTGTAGGTGTCTTCGCGATCTCTCGCCGCGCGCTTCTTGTAGTTGTCGAAGTCGGCGAGAGTTATCGCGTAGAGGGCCTTCCAGTCGGGCTCCGCGGGCTTTTCGGGCTCCGCGGGCTTCTCGGCTTCAGCGGGCTTCTCAGGCTCAGCCGGAGTTTCCGGCGCGTCTGACTTTTCGGCAGTCGCGTCAACCTCGGCCTTAGGCTCTTCCTGCTTCTCTTCTTTTTTCTTGAACACTTCTCGCTTCTTCCTTGCTTACTGCTCTATCTGGCCAGACTTCGCAAGCATCTTCGCCTCGACGCTCTGAATCTCGGCAAAGCCCTGGGAGCTGTGCGGATTGAGCCCGTTGGAGGCCTCCATGGAGCTGTCGGCCTCGTTGTAGATCGTGGCCTTGAGACCCTTGAGGGACTCGAAGAAGATGTTGCCCTTGTAGAGCCCGAGCGTCACCTCCGCCGTGGCCTTGTCGGCCCAGACCTGGATTGCCGCGCGAGCAGCACGCGTCGCGGGGTCGAACCAGCGGCCGTCGTAGATCTGGTCGGCGACGAACTTCGAAAGCTCCTGGAAGAGCTTCGTGGAACGGCGGTCCATGACGCCCTCGTAGATGTACTTGAGCCCCCAGGAGAGGACTTCCATTCCGGGAGCCTCGTAGACGCCGCGGCTCTTCGTGCCGATGATGCGGTTTTCAAGGGCGTGCTTCATGCCGATTCCGTTGCGCCCGCCGATCTTGTTGAGGGCGAGCATCACCTGCAGGGGCGACATGCGCTTGCCGTTCACGGCGACGCAGCGGCCCTTCTCGAACTTGAGGGTGATCTTCTCCACCTTGTTCGGGGCCTTGTCGGGCCAGACGCCCATCGTGGGCTTCACGATGCGCATCGAAGTCTCCATCTTCTCGAGCTCTTCCGCCTCGTGCGAAAGCCCTGCGAGGTTCGCGTCGGTCGAATACTTCTTCTTCGTGCCGACGAAGGCGACGATGCCGCGCTTCGCGAGGAACTCCACCATCTGCGTGCGGCCGGGGAACTTCTTGAGAAGGTCCTCGTCGCGCCACGGGGCATAGACTCCGAAGGACGGGTCGAAGACGTTGGTGTAGCGCTCGAAGCGCATCTGGTCGTTGCCGCGGCCTGTCGCTCCGTGGACGAGGGCTACGCAGCCTGCCTTCTTCATCGCGGGAAGGAGCTTCTGCACTGTCACCGCGCGGGCGATGCCAGTGGAGTTCCAGTAGCCGCCGTCGTACATGGCCTGGCACTTCACGGTCTCGAAGCAGATGTCGGCCATTTCCTTGGTGACGTCGACAATCGTCGTCTGGACTCCGGTCGGAGCCATCTTCTTCTTGATGTCGTTGATGTCCTTCTCGTCGGGCTGTCCGACGTTGGCGGAAAACGCCTTCACCTTCACGCCCGCGTCCTTGAGGACGCAGCATATCGTCTTAGAGTCGAGCCCTCCGCTGACGCACACGCCAACGGTCTTTCCCTTTAGATCTGCAAGTTTCATTGTTGTTGCCTTTCTTCTTGAAATAGTCTGTATATTATACCACTTTTTCTCAAATGTGCGAGGGGGTTCTTATGCCAAGGAGCTCAAGGCCCGTCTTGAGCACCTCCCCGAAGAGGGCGCAGAGCCTGAGCCGCGCATTGCGGACGGCCTCTTCGCTCTTGAGGATCGGAGAGTTCTGGTAGAAGGAGCTGTAGAGCTGCGCCGTCTGGAATAGGTAGTCCGCAAGGACGCTCGGCTTGTAGGCCTCCGCCGCCCGCACGACCGCACCCGGAAACTCAAGGAGCTGCAGCGCAAGGCGCTTTTCAAGAGGCGTCGAGACCGCAAACTGCGCGTTCTTGAGAGAGCCCCCCTCCGCTCCGGCCTTTGACATGAGCGAGCAGACC
>JBGUVV010000208.1:0-6163 GCA_045220525.1 Kiritimatiellia bacterium | reverse complement strand
GGCTTTCCGGAACGCGCTCTGTTTATCTCGGGCTCCATGGCGTCGTCGGCGCCGTGCGTATCGTCCTTGATCCGGAATGCGTTGCCGCTGTTGCCGGTTCGACATGCCCTGACGCGTTCGGCGAGATCGACATAACCGGCATCCTCGTGCGTGACGAGCCCGACATCGACGAAACGTCGTGGTGGGGGTGGAACATAAGGACGACGAGCGAAAACGAAAGGGCGTACATCGGCGACAGGTCGGGGAACGACCTCTTCAACGGACTTTCGCTCGCCCTGAATAATTCTGTTACGGACGACATCATCGTAGAGGACGCAAGCCTTTATCCGCAGCATCTGCCGTTCTTGCAGACGCCGACGTTCCCGATGGCGTCGGCGGGGGAGGTTAGTTTCAAGGCCCGCAAATACTCCGCGTCCGATGCGCCGACGAGGGTAGCTCTCTTTGGTGCCGACAGTGGAGCCGTGGCAGACGATGCACAATGGAGGCTTTTGCATGTCTTTGATGTCGATGCCGACAGGTTTAGGCAGTATTCCTATAAACTTCCTTCCAGACAGGGTTACAATGCCTTCAGGTTTGCGGTCACTGGAGTTCAGGGCGTGACCAATGTCATGCCAGATCCAGATGCGCCATATTCGCCTCTCAGGGTCATGCTCGACGAAGTGTCCGTCTCTGAAGCTGTGCGTCCGAAGATTTCCGTTGAGACGACAGACGGCAAGGACGAAGACTTGTATGTGGAAGGTGATGACGTCAACGTTGCGATTGCTCTCGAAGGCGCAAACACGACAGGTGGCGAGGTATACGTATTTCTGGCGCCGCAGGGTGAGGCTACTAATGCCGTTGCTGCGACTTGGCTTGCGAAGCCGGGTGGACGAGGACTTCCTGTTCCAATGTACGGCATGAAAGCGAATGGCAGTTTCTCGTTCATTGCCGGAATGGCAAGAAATCAGGGCAATGGCTATTCCTTTGAGATTGTGCTTTGTGACCAGGCTGAATATTCTCCGGACCATGTAATTGACGTTCATGAATCTGACAGTTTTCAGATATTGTGCGCAAGCATGCCTCCTGAGATTCTGGATGTGACGGCAAAACAGCGGTATCCGTGGAACGGGAAAGTCGATGTCTTCTTTGAGGTTGTCGGCAACTTGACGGCAGGGTTGGCCTCGTGGGATGGGCCGGTTCTGGTGCTGACGGCTACGAATCGCACGGATGGGGCGTGTTATAAGGCCTCCGCAAGTGCTATGTCCGGTGATATTGGAACTGCGGCGGGAATGCATCACGTAGTATGGGACTTGAATGCACAAGGGCTTGATTTCAAGTCGGACGACGTAGTGTTTACAGTGGCGTATGAGACCTCTGGGGCGTTGCCGACGTACTGTGTGATAGGCCTTTCTGAGGGGGCAGATGCCGCATCATATCCTGTTTCTTATCTTGCAGAAGTTCCTGAGGGCGGCTGGACTGACGAGTATAAGACAACGAAACTTGTGTTGCGGCTTATCGAGTCTGGGTCGATTCCGACGCATGATGCGGCGATAACGAAGCCATTCTACATGAGTGTATTCGAGGTGACGCAAAAGCAGTACGAGCTTGTGACAGGAAGCAATCCGTCCGCTTACAAAGGGGATATGCGACCTGTCGAACAGGTTTCTTGGAATACGATTCGCGGCAATTCAAGTACATACAACTGGCCAAATGTGACTGGTGTTGATCCGAATTCATTTATGGGGAGAATCCAGACGCGGACTGGCCTTAGCTTTGACCTTCCAACGCAAGCACAGTGGGAATATGCTTGTCGGGCAGGGACATCAAGTTCATACAACAATGGAGGGAATGCGGAAAATGATTTGAAGCAGTTGGGGCGGTATTACTACAATCGGTCGGACGGCAAGGGTGGGTATTCGGACGCTCATACTACGGTAGGTTCGTATCTTCCGAATGCATGGGGGCTTTATGATATGCACGGCAATGTATGGGAATGGTGCTTGGATTGGCCTGGCGGTTCTTTATCAGGAAACGATCCTATAGGTTCTTCCTTGGGGTCGTTCCGGGCGGAGCGCGGCGGCAGCTGGAGCGACGATGCGTACATCTGCACCTCGTCCTACCGGTACAGCGGCTTCCCGTCGGACGGGTACGACTTCTTCGGCTTCCGCCTTGTCAGAACCTTGTCAAGCGCGGATCAGAACGAGATCTGCTCTGGAAGCAGTGCGTCCGTGGCGATTGACCTGCGCGTTGCGCCTGTCGTTAATGCAATAACAGTGTCGTGGGATGCGGCATGGGTTGGCGGCGATGCAAATGCAACGGTCATAATAGCGGACGGAGAATCCGAGTTGCGGCGCGAGACGGGAACGGGCGAGTTCGCATATGCGCCATCTAGAGCCGGTCGTCACGAACTGACTTATACGACCTATGTCGATGGTGTTGCGCAGGAGGAAGTATATTCGGCCACTGTATATTCGCAATGGAAATACGAACTTGATGGCGGCGGCGCTTTCATCACCGAGACGACGCAGACGTCGGGCGCGGTTGTGGTCCCGTCGGAGATAGACGGATATCCAGTGACGGGCATAGCAGAGGGCGTATTTGACGATTGCAGTGGCGTAACAAAGGTGATGATGCCTGGACGTGCCACGAAAATCTGGCCGCAAGGTGATGGCCTGGAACCGCTTCGGCCTTATGACGTGACGCTGTCTGGCGGAAGCTTCTGGGTGAATGACGGAGCCGCGATGCGTAGCGGAAAGATCGGCAATGGCGAGTCTTCAGTGATTGAGGCGTCTGTGGAGGGGCCTGGGAAGTTGTCGTTCCGGTGGAAGGCGTCGAGCGAGAATTACGACGGAGAGGTGTACGACTACGCCTATTTGTCGATCGACGGCGTTCCGCAGGGGTGGCTTGAGAACTACAGGATTAGGGGCGTTGCCATCGGCGGCGAGACGGAATGGACGAATGTCGTCGTTGGTGTGTTGGGCGACGGACCGCATACTATCCGCTGGACCTACTGCAAAGACGAAGTTGACGAAAGCCCGGTCGGAGAGGATTGCGCATGGCTGGACGACGTTGCTTGGCAGCCGTTGACCTGCAAGCCGACAATAGATAGCGACGATGTAGAGGACGGGGGGACAACAGACAAGGCATTTGCCTCGATACGAATCACGGCGGACGAAGGCGCCGACATCTACTATACGCTTGACGGAACGGATCCTACTACGAACAGTATTCGATATGTCGGATCGTTTGTTGTTGAATGCATGTCCGCAACGATAAGAGCCGTTGCTGCGATAGGTTCATATACGAGCGAGGTCGCCTCTTTCTCCTTTACGCGTCTTCCGTATAGCCCTGCAGAATGTCTTGGCGTGGAAGGGGCGAGCGTCGCAACGGGTGCCTCTGACGCGGCATGGGGGCGCGTGCTGGGCGATTCTGCGCACGACGGCATCGCGGCACTGAAGAGCGGAGCAGTAGGCGATGGCGAAACGTCTTCGGTTGTGATGACGGTCGCTGGCCCAGGCGAGGTCGCCTTCTGGTGGAAGGTCTCAAGCGAAATCAGCCGCAATAGGAAGTATGACTATGTTTCGTTTAGGGTTGATGGATCGGAGCTCTCGTGGCTTGGCGGCGAGAAGGGTTGGACGAACGAGGTGTTTGAAGTGGGCGGCGGTGGGTTGCACACGCTTGAGTGGGTCTATCTCAAGAACGACAATGGACTGACGCAGGGGCAGGATTGCGCTTGGCTAGACGATGTCGTCTGGACGCCGAGCGAGGTTATTCCCGCAATTGCTCCTGATGCCGTGCCGGAGGTGGTGACGAATGCGATTGAGGAGGCGGGATTTGCGGATGAGGCTGTCAAAGAAGCCATTGGCGGGAGCGCGGTGGAATACGCGGCGTTCAAGGAATGGGCTGGGAGCGTGAAGGGCGCAGGGAGCGCGAGCATCGCGGTAGCTGGCGAAGTGGCGGTTGTGGCGAATACCAACGCGGCGGCGGCGTATCTCTTGGGCGCGGAGAGGCTTTTTGAGAACGCGCCGAAGATTGAGTTTGAGGAGGTTGCTGTGGGCGATGGGGAAATTGTGGACGCCGGAGCGTCCACATCAGGACATCAGGTTGGCTCTGTCGTGACCGTCACGGTGATTGTCAAGGACGGCGAGGAAGCGGTAAAGTGCGCGGCGGAGAAGGTTAAGTCGCTCTTTAGGGCGACGAGCGATCTCGGCGACTGGAACGGCGCGGCGAAACTTGAGCCGGAGGTTTCCATTGAGGCGACCGACGATCCGACGACGATGCGCTTCAAGGTCACACCCGGCGACGGCACTTCACCTCGCGCATTCCTTCAGATACGAAAGTAGCTCGCTTTGCCTGCCAAAAATTGCCTGGAGTTTACCCATTTTTTGACCGTCAAAACGCATCTCACCCCGATGAATAAAGGGTGATGTGCGTTTTCAGAAGTGAAATGGGCGTTTTTCTTCCCTTGAAGGAACTCCGAGCGGTATGGCTCTCGCTACCGCTCCGCGGAATTTGAAGGGCTTCGCGCTTTCCAATTCGCCCTGCACCGGGCTCAGCAGGTGTCCGCCGCGAACAGGTCTCTGAATCCCGGAAGGAACTCAAGCAGGTCGTTTTCGTTTGGTTCCGGTTCCGGGTCGATGATCTTGCGGCACCATCTCCCGAACCGCGTGAAGGCGCGCCTGAGGCCGTCCGCGATCGCGTAGTTCGCGAACTCCGGGACCTTGCCGAGTCTCTGCGAGAGCGACTTAATGTGTTCCGCGAGGACTTCGCGCTTCACGTGGCGCCCGAGCCAGGCCGAGGCGAAGTACGCCGTGGCGAGGACGATCGACGCCATGTTGCGGATGCCGCGGTAGGAGAGCACGCGGACGTTCTCGAGCCCGTAGGCCTGCTTGACGAAGCGGATGGTCTCCTCGATCCTCCATCGCGTGAGGTATCCTTCGACGACCCTCCACATCGACTCGAACGACCCGTTGACGGGAAGCGAGGTCAGCAGCATCATCGGGTCGCTCCCGAACCCCCTGACGACGACCATGTGCAGCTCCTTCTCCGGATGCGTCGGGAGCCGCACGGGCATTGCGCCGAAGGATATCTGCACGCTGCACTCCTTTCCGTGCGAGTCGAACTCGACGTGGTGATGGTGGCGCATGGTGCATTGGCGGGCGAGCCAGTGGATCTCGTGGAGGCCGTTCCACGAGAGCACGTTCCGTCCCGTCATGCGGACGATGAAGTCCCAGCCGTTCTCTATGAAGGCCTTGTAAAACGCGGGTCTGTCGCCGCCCCTGTCGTAGACGAGTGTGCCTTTGCCTCCGGTCGCGGCCATGATCGCGGCGACGAGCTTGAGGACTTCGTCGTTTTCCCCGAGATGCCCCGGGGCGCGCGACGACCAGAGCTTGAGCGCGAGCGGGACGGTCTTGCGCCTGCCGTTCTGGCAGGCGACCGCCATGCAGCCGTGATAGCCGTGCACGAGGACTTCGCGCCCCTCCTTCGACGAGCGGCTTGCGTCCCTGACCATCGTCACGTGCTCCATGCGGAGCCCGAACTCCTTGCGGATCTCCGTCGGGTCGACGAGGATGAGGGAGTCGTCCCGGACGTGCCGCGCGCCCTCCGCGAGGATCGCCTTGTCGATTTCGTCGCCGATGTCTTCGTTCGCCACGTTGCGGCTCAGGCGCTTTTCGACGGCATGCCTCATGTCGGGGTCGTCGTTGATCGCCCGCATGACCGACGAGAGCTGCGTGTCGCCGGAGGCCTGTATTCCGTAGAGCATGTCGGCCAGGAACTTCTTCCTCGGCTTCGAAAAATGGGCAAACACTTTCCCCAGAAATTTTCCGAGCTGCTCTTTCGCCCTGAAGGCAATTATGCTATCATTCATACCGTGGTCTTTCCCTTTCGTTTGGTTATTGCACCCTGTAGTATACAGGAAAACGGATGGGGAAGACCACGTTTCGTTGTCGAGCGGTGAAAGGCGGTCGGTTGGCGCGAAGCGATTATGACCAGCGGAGCGGTAGCGAGAGCCACACCGTTCGGAGTTAGATTCGGCGGGCTGGACGGGGTGCGGGTCGGCAGCAGATCAAAAATGGGTAAACTCCAGAAAAATTGCCGGTAAATTGCAAGTCAGGTGAGTCAATTTTCTGAAGATGGGCCCGAGGGGCCTCGGCAGCAGTTCGAACATTTTCATTTGAGTTGT
>JBGUVV010000207.1:0-3552 GCA_045220525.1 Kiritimatiellia bacterium | reverse complement strand
CTCGTACCACGGCGTCACGTTGTAGATGACGTCCACCTCGTCCGAATCGCAGATGCGCTTGTAGCCGTAGCGTCCCGCGACGGCGATCTTGGGAGCGGGCTTGTTGTTGTCCTTGAGCCACTTCAGTTCACCGTCAACGCGGTCCTGGAAGAGGTCTGCGACTGCCGTCACCTCCGTCCCCGGGATCATCGATATGCGGCGCAGGGCTGCCCTTCCGCGAACGCCGACGCCGACGCAGGCGACGCGTACCTTCTTCATCGGCTTGAGGGCGAAGCCCTGCATCGGCGCGCCCGCCGTGCCGAAAAGCTTCAGTGGGTTGTTCGCGCACCCCGCCGCCATCGCGACCGCGCCCATCCACGCCGCTCCCTTCAGGAAGTCTCTTCTGTTCGTATTTGCCATGTTTGCGTATCCTCCCTTTGTTTTGTCCATGAAAGCAGTCTTTTACCTGTCCGGCGCCCTTGTCATCGTCGCGCCCTCGACCCACGCCGGGGCGAAGACCGGCGGCTTGGCGCCGCAGTCGCCAGAAAGCGCGGCACGGCAGAAGGCGTATGTTTGCGCCGCGTTCTTCCAGGGGTCTATCTCGATGCGGGAAAGAGGCCTCGCGTAGATCGGGACGTTCCCCTTGTTCGCCCATGTCGCGATGCGCACGTCCTGCGGCGCGCGGATTCCCTCGTCCGAGAGCGCGGCGAGCGCACCGGCGCAGAGATAGTCGTCGGTGAAGTAGAATGCGTCGGGAAGCGGCTTCCCCGATTTCAGAAACCCGGCGAAAGCGTCGCGACAGAGCTCCGCATACACGTCAGACGGCCGGTCCGGCGGCGGTTCGTCGAGGATCCAGGGCTTGCACGCTATGCCCGCCTTTCGCAGCGCCTTCTTCACATCGTCGAAATCGCGCACTCCCACCTGGACCACGCGCCCGATTCCCTCCGCGCGGCACACTGAGGCGAACCGCTCGCCCTCCGCAGAGCGGTCGTAGCGCAGATAGCCCCTGCAGCAGCGATTGCGGTACGAGGTCTTGTCGCCAAGCACGACAAATGGAACACCGGCGTCGGAAAGCGTCTTTTCGGCAGGCTGGTTGTCGAACAGGACGATCGCCATGCTGACCGAATGCGCGAGAAGCACCTTAAGTTCCGAAACGTCCGCGTCAACCGTTTCTGCGCGCCCTTGCACGGTCAACGGTATGCAAAGCCACCCGTCGTCCGCGAAATGCCTGCGAAGAGCCGAGGCGAATACGTTGTCGTAGTATCCGCAGCCGTCGCTTCTCTTGACGAGAAGGACGCGCCCCTTCCAATTGCGTTCGTTGCGCTCGCAGACGACAGAGCCGATTCTCGGACGGGAGATGACAAGCCCCTCCGCCGCAATGTTCTTCAGCGCGGCCTTCGTCACGATCACGCTGACGCCAAGCGCCTCGGCGAGATCGCGGTACGACGGAATGACGCTGCCGCATTGGTAGCGACCGCTCGCTATGGACGCACGAAGCCCGTCCGTCACCTGGTTCACAAGCGACTTGGAGCTGTTCGCGACAATCGAAAATGGCAGCGACTTCTTTATGGCACGACCTCCCGCAACTTTTGATGCCACGTATTATACCCAATATTCCCATTGCCGTCAAGCGGGGCGCATCTGCGTTTTTCAACCTAAAAACGGCAGTTGGGGGCGAAGTTTTCTCACGCAGAGGCGCAGAGAGGCAGAGAATGCTGAGAAAATTGCAAATTCGGGAGTTTACAGTGTCAGACTTCATTGCCACACTAAATTACCACAGTCATGTTGAAGCCGATGACTACGGCCATTCCTTAACACCACCGCGACAAATTTGCCGCACCTGACGTCGAGCGATGCCTCGCCTCGTAGCGCGAAGCGTTCTGCGCGGCAGAACGATCATATCCCGAGCAGTCGCCTGAATGGTATGATGGCGTCGAAATAGCCGTCGGATGGAACGGTTTCAGCCAGATTCCCGTCATAGACAAGGGCCGCGCGAATCGACATGCCGGGGGACTTTTTCATTTTTGCGATTTTGGCAGCAACTTCGTCTATGATACTTTTCTTGATACTGGTTCTCCTCTTGATTTCCACCACGCACTGCGAACGCTTCGTCTGCAACAGCAAATCGATTTGGTATCCAACACCCTTCGCACCATTCTTGCGGTATGGCGCTGCCGAATAGATCAACGAATCTTCAAGATGCAAATACGGCAGCAGTTCTGCATAATGGTTAACGATGAGATTTTCAAAAGCAAATCCTTTCACGGTTTCCCACTCGTCCAGACGAGATAGCCTGGTGAACAAAAACGAACCGTCGTCTATCGTTTCTGACGCAGGCCGTACGCACTTAAGGAAGAACCGCGTGTAGTTGTCACGCAATCTATAGCGACGTTCTCTGATTTCCGCTCCTGTCTCCGGGTTCTTCCCGACATCACGCGCCACCATCCCAGCCTCAATTAATTGTTCAAGAGCAGACGAGACATTCCCACCCGCCCCGGCATTGATTCTTCCGGCTATCTCCGACATCGTCAACGGACCGTCCGTCAGCGTCTCCAGAACCTTGGCCACCATTCTTGGACGTTTCGTAATAACGTCTTTGAACATTTCGTCAAAATCTGTTCGCAAGGTCGCGTTCGGACGAAATGCCATTCTGCGGATGTTTTCGTCTGCAGTCTGCGAAGGATTGACTTCCTCCAAATAGCGCGGCACACCGCCAGTGATCGAAAGAACGTCAAGCATGTCACGAACGGAAACACGATCTTGTCTACCATCCCAAAACCGCGCGCAGTCCTTAAGCGACAGTTCCGGCACAACTATGTCAAGGGAACGACGCCCGTAATAAGCGTTGCTGTCAACGATGTTCTCCTTAATCCAGGTTGAAACACTTCCACACACGACAAATACCAGATGTGAATGCTCCTTGAACATGTTATCCCATGCAACCTTCAAGACTGCAGCGAACCTTTCGTCGAAATACGCTAACCAAGAGACCTCGTCCAGCAGTACGACAGTCCGTCTTTCGTCAAGAATGCCGTCAAGCGACTTGAATGCGCTCAGCCAGTTCTTTGCCGCAGGGATACTCTGCTCTGCATAAACGGAAAGTTGCTCGGCAAACGCAGAGAGTTCATCGTCATTTGACATTTCTTCATCGGGGCGAAGTCCTTCGATCTTTATGAATCTGGCTTCTGACAGCTCCGCAAATCGCTTTATCAGCGTACTTTTGCCAATTCTTCTGCGTCCTCGGCAGGTAACGAGAGACGCCACTCGCTTCCCCCATAAACCTTCAAGATCAAGAAGTATGTCTTCTCTACCGTAAAAATTCATGTCTACATCCTTATTTCCACGAAAACGCAGTTATTATATCATATTTTGCCTATCTCGTGCAATAAACGGTCTACTATTTCGGTTTTCCATGTTAGCAGACGGAAAACAACAGGGTCATAGCTCTTCGGCGGGGCTCATGGCAACATTGCCAGCAGCTTGGCAATCTCCTTCGCGTCGCGGGTGGTGTAGGAAGTGACGCGACGGCCGAGGCAGTTGATGGACGAGCCGAGCCCGTGCAGCTCGACGTTG
>JBGUVV010000206.1:0-7796 GCA_045220525.1 Kiritimatiellia bacterium | reverse complement strand
CAAATAGCGCCTCGCCGGCGCGACCTCGAATCCGCCAGGGCCGTTGCCTTTATAACTGCCGCCGGAATAGATTATCTGAATCGCCTTCGTCTTCAGCGTCTTCGGCATGTGCCATTCGATGTAAGGGCTGCACTGGTTTGTCTGAACGTCGGGAATCTTGCCTTCCGGCCAGACGTCCTCCTTTGAATACGTTCCCCGCGCCGAGTCGTCGGGGAACCTCGTCATCAGCTCCACTTCTTCGCCGCGACGTCCGTCGTAGTTCATCTGGCGGATGAACTCCTCGGCGCGGAAGAACCAATGGTCCCAGCCCGTCGCGTCGTCGCCCTTCTTCATGTCGCCATGGAAGCCATGCCAGCGATCGGCGAAGAGATGCAGCTCGGCCGGAATCTTCATCCGCCGGAGTTGGCGGTATATCTGCGTCGAGCCAAACGGCGAGTAGGCGTCGATTCCACCCTGAAAAAAGCACATCGGGCACGTCTTCTCGTCGAACTTGAGCTCCGGCACGAGCTTCACGTCCGGCGCGTCGCCGTCGCGCGTGTTAGGCGTGCCGTCGCCGTCAGTCAGCACATACGCCGGCGCCTGCGGAATCGCGAAGAGGAGGTTGCAGGGCAGCAAGTCGATCTCGTCCACTGGCTCGTAGGCGGGGGAGAGAGAGCTCGTCGCCAACAACAAGACGGCCTTCGCGCCGGCGGAGATGCCAGTCGCGCCGACCTTCTCCGGATCAAATCCGCGCTTCGCCGCCTGCGACTTCACGACGCGTACCGCGCGCTGGAGGTCTTCCCACGCCGACTGGTGGATCGGCAGCCCCTTGGGGCGCGGCGTGCGGTAGGTGACGTCCGCCACGGTGACGCCTGCCTCGACAAGTCTCTCCACGGCCGGCCTCATGCGCTCGGCGTCGCAGCACTTCTCGAACCCGCCGCCGGAAACGGTGATTACGCAGAGGTCGGTCCTGCATTCGGGGTTGGGCGCGTACCAGTCAATGTAAGGGCGGCGGAAGTCGTCAGCCTTGAATCCTGGAGACGCCACCTCCTCCGTCTTTGCGGCAATCTGACTTGGCTGGAAGTTTGGCATCTTTCCATCTGGCCAGATGTAAGTGCGCTCGTAGGGCACCGCGAAGCTGTCGCAACACGCCATCGCCGCAACCACCGCAAAAAGAAACACTTTATTCACTTCTCCTCCTTTGCCATATCGTAATGCGCATTTTACCATATCTGCAAAATCGGAAGCAAGTCCAGAATGCGCAAAGCAGGCGCACCTGCGCAAGTCATGCGCATCCAACGGCAATCGTGCGAGACAGGAAAATCACTTGAAGACGATCTCGTACGCCCGCCCCTCGTAGTTGCCACCGGCGACATACATCTGGGCGGTTTCGGAAAAGCCGTCGATTTCCGCAATGTGCGTATGCCCGCAGAGAATCGCCTTAAGCTGCGGCTTCGCCTGCACCCACGTCCAGAAGTCGCGTGTCTTCTGGTCGTAGGAGTTCCAGACATTGGCCCCTATCTTGTAGTCGGACTCCTTCACGTCCATGCCAAGCCCGCGGGCGATAAGATACTTGGAATGCGCGGAGTTCTTCAGGAACTTCGCCGTGTAGAACGGCGGGATATGGCACATGAGTACAATCGGGAATGGCCTTTCGAACTCGGCCTTGACGCCGAGAATCGCCTCTTCTCGCACATTGGCCCGCGCATTGTCGAGCGCCACGAAGTTGACGCCGCCGATGATTCGCGATGAAACGGTAAGATTCCCATTGAAGAACCGTTGCATCGCCGCACGCGGCTTCGCCGGGTCGGGATCGTAGTGCTCCGGCGAGCGCGTCTGGTACTCGTGGTTGCCGATAGCGTAGTGAAGGTCCAGCCCCGCGAGATTGTGCTCGAGGAAGCGCATGTTGCCTTCCGTTACGTAGTCGACAAGGTCGCCCGTGTGCAAGAGCGGCAGCCCCTTGCGCTTCGCGTAGTCGAGCGTCGCGTAGAACGACTGTACCGCCTGAGGGAATCGTACCCACCGCCGGTGGAAATGGTCCTTCTTCTCCCGACTCACCGCGCTGAAGTCTACGGCGTCGAAGAAGTTGAGGTGCGTATCCGAGAAATGGAGCGCCCGGAATGCCTTCCCAAGGCCGATGTCGATTTCAATGGGCTCGATCTTCAGAACCGTCTCGTCGGCGATTCCAGTCTCGAAGACCCTGAGGTCGGCCAACGCCTGCGCGGCGAAAGCGCCTACGCCAACGCCCAAGAATTCGCGTCTCGTCATATTCCCATCTCCTGATGATGCAACACCGCCATCGACTCGTCCTCGGCCGTCAGGACGAAGAACTCCCAGGCCTCGCCTCCCGGCGCGACCTTGACCACCGTGTGCCCCTGTACGGGCAGGTAGTCGTTCATGAAATCACGCCCGGCGTAGTCGCGCCTCTTCACTTTCGGCAGATAGCCGGGACACAGGTAGCGCGGACCGGGATAGAGCTCACGCGACGTCATGTTGACGAGATTTACGTCCGTAACCTGGTTGGGGCTCCAGATGCTCGCGAGGTAAAGCTGCGGCGCAAGCTCACGGCAAAGCTCGCGGCCCATCGATGTCGGGCATCCATGGTGGTTCATCTTGCAGACATTCACCTTGCCGATTACGGACGCGAGACGGTTTTCGTAGTCAGGATAGTCGATGTCGCCGCCGAAGTAAGCGGAGAACTTTCCATAGTCCAGCCTTAAGCCGAGCGAAAGCGCGTTCTCGGCAATAGTCCCGTTCTTCCTTTCCGGACGCTGCCGCAAGTACTCAGGCGCATAGTCTATCGTCCCGCCCTTCCCGTCCCAATAGACGCAGTTCGCATGGAGGTTCCGGATGGAAAAGGACTTTTCGTACTTCGCCGCATCAGGCCCGAGCATCTTGATCTGGTTGAGCGCACCGACTTCGAACGCATGTGGCTGCATGCCGCACCGGCCCTGCATGAGGGGAATCCACTCCCGCATCATCTCCAGGGCGTCCAAGTCAGGATTGGCGGCATAGACGCCGCTGCGCGGATACTGGTGGTCGAAGTAGTGCCGGATGGCAAAGTCCTCCGCGAAGCGCGTGATACCGCACACCCGCCGGCCGTCTGCCGCGCGCTCGCTCCGAAGGGACGGGCCGCCGCAATGGTCGGCGTGCCAGTGCGTGAGGACGAAATAGTCGATCGTGCGCTGGGGGATCAGCCGCTGCACGTAACGGCTCACCCATTCGCCGCCCAGACGCTCTGGGCTTGGCTGGCGCGGCACATGCATCAGGTATTGCGGACGGTACATGTCGCCGCAGTCAAGGAGCATCGTCGTTCCGTCGGGGAATATGAAAAACGTCTGCTCTCCGCATCCGGTCTGTATGCAATGGATATCCAGCTCGCCGGGCTTCCAGTCGGGATAGACAGTCTTCGCCGCCGAGCCAAACGCCGGCATGGCCGCGAACACGCCTGTCGAAGCCATGCACCCGAGAAAGTCGCGCCTGCTATGTTTCATGACCGTATTATAGCAAATCTGGCTCTCCCGCCGTCAACACAAAACGAACTATCAAAACGGTTAGACCGTTTTGCACGGCATCTCGCCCTCGAAGGCAACGTTTTCGCCTCCTTTTGCGTTATCTTGCAGAATCGCGCGGTTTTGTCACCAAAAATAGCTCCAAGTCAAGGGTCTCTCCCCGCAAAAAATCCTCCTGACCTTTGCGGCTATTAGGCATTCAATGCCGCCTCGTCTCGAATGGCGCTCTCGATGGGCATTCGGCCGAGGTCAACGTCGATAACCCCATCGGCGCCGCCGTCCGCTAGGCGCCACGCGTAAAATCGGGGATGCCGATGGACTTCGAGCGATTCCTGACGGAAGTTTCCGTCAGTTCGCAAAGGCAGCTTGACGCCGCAAGGTCGTAAACGTCCATGCCCAGCGGCATCCCGTTCTGAAGGCAGTATGCCCACCTGAGGTCCATGATGGACTTGCCAAGCCTCGTCTTGATGAGGGTCGTATTCATGTCGCCCATCTGCAGCAATCCGGAAAAATTATAATAATTCCGGATTGCAATCCGAAAAAATATATGATATTCTACCACTCAGACAACTCGCAGGAGGCACGACATGCACATAAAACGAGAGATCGATGATTTCCTCGCAAGGACATACTCTCCATCGGCAACATAAAGCGACCGGAGCTTCTGGACAAGTTGCTGCGTGCCTTGGCATTCCAGATAGGGCAGGAGGTTGCATATTCCGAACTTGCCCAGACGACAAAGTCAGACGAAAAGACCGTTGAGAAGTATATAGGCATCTTGGAGAAGGCGTATATCGTGCGAAAGGTTGTCAGCTACGCGAGAAACCTCCGCAACGAACTGAAGAAGTCGAAGAAGATCTACTTCAACGACTGCGGCATAAGAAACTATGTAATCGGAGACTGGCGTCCGCTCGAGTCGCGTGGAGACGAAGAGGCCGGACATCTGTGGGAGAACTTCCTCTTTGCTGAAAGGGCAAAATGGCGTCTTGTCCATGAACCGGAGACGCGCGAGTTCTTCTGGCGAACCGCGCAGCAACAGGAGGTGGATCTCGTAGAAGAGTCAGCTGACGGGCTAAAGGCTTTCGAGTTCAAATGGCAAAGGAAAAAGGGCAAGGCAAAACTGCCAATTACGTTTCGCAACGCCTACCCCTATGCAATCTGCGAATCCGTTACACCCGACAACGTCCTCGGATTTCTTAGCTGACCATGGGAAGTCGCGCGTCATGGTGCAATCACGAAGACGCTCCCGAAGGAAGAGCTTTTCCGCGACTGACCGCTTCGCATTCTCTGCAACTGATCCCGTTTTGGGTCGTATTGGCGGCGCATTACCGCACATTGCGGTTATGCCGGATGCAAGCGCAGAGGGCAGGGATGAAGTAGAGCGAGACGAGCGTCGATACGAAGATGCCGCCAACGGAGCCGATGCCCATCGACTGGCGGAGTTCGCTGCCGAGTCCGCCGCCGAGCGCCATCGGCAACATGCCGACAAGCGCCGCCGCGCAGCTCATCAATACGGGACGGAACTTCACCGTCGCCGCCGCCAAGACGTCACCGGTCTGCCGCCAGGCGTCGATAATCAGGATTGCCGCGTTTACGACAACGCCAACAAGCATGATGCCTGCGAGGAGCCCGAAGATCGAAAGCGTCTGATGCGCGAGGACGACTGCCGCGAAGATGCCGAGGTAGCTGAACGGAATCGTGAAGAGAATGACAAACGGCATTGCCCACGACTCGAGGATCGCCGCCAAGAGGAGGTAAGTGAGCGTAATCGCAATGACGGTGACAAGACCAAACTCCGTGAATGCCTCGTCCATGTACTCCGACACTCCGCCGAGCGACGCGGTGTAGCCGCGGGGAAGTTCCTCCTTCGCCCGCGCGAGCGCGTGTTCCGTCACCTCGCCCATGCCGCAACCCGGCGCGGTGTTTGCGTAAACTATCGTCGAGCGGCGCTTCTCGCTGCGAACGATCTGCACCTGCTGGACGGACCGCGTCACCTCGGCGACGGCGCCCAGCGTAAACGGACGACCCTCTGGTCCGGGAAAGTTCTGCTCGGCGAGCTGACGAACGCCGTCGGTCTCATCGTAGCGCACGCGGATGTCGTAGCTCCGCTCGCCCGCCGAGAACGTCGCCGGCGTAAGGCCCGCGAGCGAGGCGCGGAGATTGAGTCCAAGCAGGTATGGCGTCATGCCCATGTCGTTGATCACCGCGCGGTTCGGCCGGATGCGCAGCTCTGGGCGCCCAGCGCGCACGTTGTTCTCCACGTCCGTCGCGATGTCGGATGTCTTTAGGTCCTGCGCAACGGCAAGACACGCCTTGTCCAGCACGGAGAGGTCCTCGCCCATAAGCTTGACCTGTATCGACTGGGCCGCGCCGCCGACAATCGTCGGCACGAGCACGGAAGCAAGTACGTCTGGCTCATCACTCAGTTGTGCACGCATCAAGGCGGAGACGTCGGATATCGTCTCGCGGCGTTCGGTCATCGGACGGAGCACGAAGTCGATCTGCGCGAGATGACTGCCGCGGCCGACCTGTCCGAGTATGCCTTGCGTCTTGCCGACGGAAACCGTATGGCGCAGGACAAGCCGCTCGCCGGCAGCGTCCCGCACGTCAGCCAGCTTCGCGGCGATTTCCTGAGTGCGCTCCGCCGCCCGTTCAAGCGTGATGTCGGCCGGATACTCAAGCTTGGCGGATAGCTCGCCCTTGTCAAAGACGGGCACGAAGTCAGACTTGACCCTTGGCGCAAAGAACATGAAACCTGCGACCGTCAACGCAGAGAAAATGACGATCGACGTCTTCGGGATTCTCAGAACTGCTCTCAACGACGCGGCATAAATGCTCTCAAGCCGCCCGTAAAGCCATGTCCACGGCGTAAGGACCTTCGCAAGCAAATGGTTGACGCCATCGCCGGAGGTGCCAAGCTTTGCCGCCATCATCGGCGTCAGCGTAAACGAGACAAGCAGCGAGGCAAACGTCGAGGCGGTGACAACGATGGCGAAGGGCACGAAGAAACGCCCTGCCATCGTCCGCATCGTCGCAATCGGCAGAAAGACGACGATGTTCGTGAGCGCCGACGCGGCGACCGCGAGAGCGACCTCTCCTGCACCGCGCGCGGCATCGCCGTTCCTGCGGGCGATGTTCTCAAGGACGACAATCGAGTTCGCGACGAGAATGCCGACCGAAATGCCAACAGCGTTCATCGTGATGATGTTGGCCGTATAGCCAAAGAGCGAGAAGGCGACGAGCGAGATGACGATCGTGACGGGAATCGAGACGAACGCAGTCATCGCCATCCGCCAGTCCGCGAGGAACAAAAGCAGCACGAAGCCCGTGAGAAGCACGCCCTGCCAGATGGCGTCCACGCCGCCCTTCACCGTCGCGGCGACATACGCGCCATCGTCGCGCACCCAGTCAAGCCGCATGCCGCCCGGCAGTTCGTCGACAAGCATTTCGTATATCTTGCGCAGTCCGTCCACCGTCTTCGCCGCGTTTGCCTCGCCTCGCTTCGTCACGCGCATCAGGACTGCTGGGCGTCCGTCGAACGTGGCTATCGACTCCTTGCGCTTCGTGCCGAACGCAAACGTCGCGACATCGCGCAGATAGAGGCGTGTGCCGCGCACGGTTCCGATTTCAATTCGCCCGAGGTCCTCGATGCCGCGCGCCTCGGCATCGAACATGACGGAGAACTCACGCGCATGGTCAGAGACCTGTCCCGACGGAATCTTGAGATTGCCCTTGCCGACCGCCTCGACGACCTGCGCGAGTGTAAGCCCGATGGCAGAGAGTTTCGTACGGTCAACAGTCACCACGACTTCGCGCTCTTCGCCGCCGATAAGCTCCACCGAGGCAACGCCCGAAACGGTCGAGAGCCGTCCCGAAAGGCGGTCGTCCGCATAGTCGTAGAGTTCGTCTATAGACTGCTCGCCCGTCAGCGCAAGCGTGACTACCGGAATCGCGTTCACGTCATATTTCTGGACTTGCGGCTTTTCGGCTCCGCTCGGCAAGTCCCCTTCTATCACCGATATCTTCGCGCGAATGTCGTCTGCCGCAACGTTCTGGTCGACGTTTAGGTTGAACTCAAGCATGACCTGGCAGAAGTTGTTCGCGCACGTCGTAGTCATGTGCTTGAGACCGTCCACCTGCACTGCTGCGTCTTCGATCGGACGTGCGACGGACGTCTCGATCTCCTCGGGCGACGCGCCTGGATAGACGACAATGACCGACACGTATGGCACGACGACGTTTGGCACGATGTCGATGCCCATGTTGCGTGTCGCGAGCGTGCCGAAGAGCATCAGCACGATCAAG
>JBGUVV010000205.1:0-4667 GCA_045220525.1 Kiritimatiellia bacterium | reverse complement strand
GAGTCCTGCGGCCTCAAGGCGGTGATGCGCGGCTCCCGGACGATGTTTAAGAAAATCTCCTCCACGATGTCTTCGGCGGTGTGCCAGTCGTCGCCGAACTTCTTCATGTCGAACTCGATAAGCGCCTTCCTGTACCCGTCCAGGAAATGAACCCATTCCGCCTCCGTCCGATTCACGTTCTGCCTAAACAGCAACGACCTCTGCGACGTCTTCTTCATTGCGCCGCCTCGATTTGTCCCCAGCGGTTATTCATGTCCCAGTGCGCGACCCGCGCGCCCCCTTGCGCCATGCGGCGGAATTTGGCGCAACCCTAACCCATTTTCATATTTCCACACTTTCACACTTCCACAATTCCACATTTTCACATTTCCAACGGCCGCACAATCCACCGCCCTCCGGCGTGGAAATAGCCGCCAGCCGCGACTGCGGCTGAAACCGCCTGACTCTCCCGCGCCGCGAATCATTGTTTCGCGCCGCGCCAACCATGATGTTCTGCGAAATCCATAAAGCACTTCCAATCGTATGGGGACAGGAAATGTTTGCCGGTCCGCAGGTGATACGATATGCATCCTTCTTGCTGCGGCGTTTCTGGGGCAGGATATGAATCGGCGACAAGGCCCTTTTCCCCGTAAAGTTCCCATGCTGGGGAGGCAAGTTTTGCCGACCACCATTCACCGCGCTGCCCCGCCCAATGATCTTCTGTCGCAGAGGCAATGCAGAGGAGACGCGGAGCTATGAGCGCAAGCAGCTCGTGCTGGTCGAAATCCATCGTCATTTCCTTGCCCGCGTACTTCTGGTAGTTCTTGCAGAACCAGTACGGGAAGCTCTTCAGGATCTGCTTGATGTGCTCGGACTTCGGAAGGTCGATGTGGTTCAGCTTCGCGCCGCTGCACCCCGAGTTGTTGGAACACGCCATCGCGAAACGCCTGTCGAGGACCGCAGTCAGGATTGCGGTCTTGCCGCCGCGCGAGTGCCCCACCACGCCCACGTGCTTCGCGTCGATGAGCGGCTCCGTCTCCATCCAGTCGAGGATGCGCGAATTAGCCCAGGCCCAGGCGGAGAGCGTCCCCCACGATTCGTCGTCGCGCGCGCTTTCCGGCTGCACGGCCGGAAAGATTCCCTGCGAGAAGCCCGCGCCGTTCTTGTCCGCCGCCACGAAGTCGAACCGGAACGCGGCGGTCGCGTAGCCGCGCGCGATGATGTCCCCGACCGGCCAGAACACCGTTGAAAGCCCCTGCTTCTCGTCGAGGATGCCGCGCTTGATGTTCGCCGCATGGACGAACGCCGGCACGGGCTTCTTCGTCTTCGGGATGTACGCCGTGAACGGGAAGGAAAAGGTTCCGTTCGGTCCCTTGTACGTCACGCGCACGAGTTTCCGCACCGCCTTGCCGTCCAGCGCCTCGCTCACGTCATAGACGTCGAACGACACCCTGCCGCGCTCGTCCGCTTCCTTCGGACGAACGCCGAACACCTCTCGACGGTAGCGTTCCAGAATTTCAGGCGCACGAATATTCTCCCATTCCGCGATGCTCTTCACCTGTTCTCCCCTGAACGTCTTCATCAACTCTGGCACATTCCATGGCTCTGGCACATACGCAACCGCATCAATCGCCGCGCTCGTCGCAACCGCCGCCGCACACGCGGCAATCCTCTTTATCGTGTTCTTGTTCATAGTTTCGACCTTTCTTCAATCTTCAAATCTGCCCCCTTGTTTCTGACAGCGGAAGCGTCTGCCACGGCCCTTCCGCCCTGTCAAAGACAACCTTCTTCGCGCCGGACGACAGAGCCGCCCTGATGAACGGAGTGGAATCGGATGCGTCGAATCCCCACCAGGACACCCTTGCCTCCGTAAGTTCGCCGTTGCGGACGCGCTCGACCATGTCGGGGCGCGCGCCTGCTATGCATGCAGCACATGCAGTTGCGGCAACCGCAGCCACAATGCATTTCATGAACAGACTCCTGAACACTAGCGGAAAATCAGTATGCCGCCCGGGCAATGCCGGTCAACTCTGCCAAGCGACACGCCTTCATCGTCCGCATCATACGAAAACGCCAGCGTGTTGTTCGCGAGCTTGTTCCGGAACACAAGCGAGGCGACGCCGTCGGCCGACGTGAACACGTACGTTTCAGAGCCGTTGAGAACCACTGTGAGCGCCCCGGATCCAACAACCTCCAGCGGAAGAGTATACCTTGTCGACGCTCCCTCGTTTCCTCCTGTGAGTTCAACGGAGAATGCACCCTGTCCGAGGTTGAGGGACGTCCCGGCGACGTCGGCGACAAGACTTGCCGGCGCGTAAGGAACGCTGACGTTGCGACCACCAAGATGGTTCTCGTAGTCGCCTCGCCAGTCGTACTCGAAGGCTCCAAGGTCGGCCTTGCCGTTGTAGACGCGCTGTCCGCCGGCGGCATCGACTCCGCCCAGCATCGCGGGCACTTCGCCGGCAGGCTGCACGTCCACGGCGGGCGAATCCTTCTGAGGAATTCCGTCCGCCCCGATTTTCGCCGCCGCCACATCAGCCACGAACGTGTTGCAGTCGGCGGAGACATTTGCCCCCGCCTTGCCGGTGACGACAAGCGAATTGGTGACCGCCGAAAGATCCACGCTGCAAAGCAGCACGCAGTTCTCAATCGTCGCCTTGAATCCAGAATACGGCACGGCATAGCTGGCATCACCGAAACCGGGAAATGCGCTCGTCTCAGTTCCGTCGGCAGCCGTATTACTCGCCGTGACAGTGCAGTTGTGGAGAGCGGCGGCGTATCGGAATACCTGGGGCCCCTTATTACCATCTATGTAGCACCCATAGGCAATACCCTTGTAGAAAGCCGATGAAGTTGCGGTAGACCTGTTCCCGACCACGCGGCAGTTGACATAGACGCCGAACTTTCCGCCACCGGCGCCGCCTCGTACGGCGACGTTGTTTGTAAAGACGCAGTTTTCAACCCGCGGATACTTCGTCTCGTCGGTGCCGCTCGCGTTCTGCATCAAGACTCCGCCTCCGACATATTGCTCGCTATCGTTATTACTTGCAGCGTAATTGACACGACCACCGCGCAAAGTGAACCCGCGCAAGATTCCTCCGGCGCAAACCGTGGCGCAACGCATCGCATCGCTTCCCAACCCGTCTGTGGCAGGCGACGTCGCGGCCTTTCCGACGATTGCCGTTTCCTCGGGACCTTCGTCCGCCACGAGCGTAACGCCCGCCGGAACATTGACTCGAGAGCGTATGCTGGCGCTAAGCGACGGCATGTCTCCACTTTCGTAAGTTCCCTTGGCCGCGTGTACCGTGTCGCCGGCGACGGTGCCGAGACCAGGAATCGCCATCGCGCCCTGAAGCGTAAGTTTCGGCGTCTCGGGCGTGAATCCGTCGTTGGAGTCGCGACCGACCTCATCGTCGGGGTTTACGTAGAAGTCGGTTATCGGCGATGCGACTACGGAAACGAGCGCCGTCAAGGAACTGTCGGCCGGCGCGGTGAAGGTGTAGGAGGTCTCGCCCGCCGGCATTTCCACGCCGTCCACCTTGAAGCACTTGAAGGGACGCTCGCCCTTCGTCGCCGTGAACGTGACCGATTCGCCCGGCTCCACGAACATTGTCCCCGACGGCGACACAGAGGCATCGCCCGGCGTAGTGGCCGATACCATCGCAACGGGATCCGAAAACGCGCCGGCGACTGGCTTGCCGTTGACGAACCGCAGTGGATTCCCGTTGAAGTCGCAGGCCGGGCGCTTCCACCAGTCATCAAGCAGCGCGCCGCACGTTACTGCGGGCGACCCGCTGCCAATGCGATAGTCGGCGTTCTCCGAATCAACGAAATGCGGAGAACCTGTCACGTAATCGGCGACGACACCGGAAGTTGGCGTGATCGTTCCAAAACCGCTCAGCAACGAGCCCCGAATCGTGCCCTTCGGACTTATGTCGTTGCTTCCAACAACAATGCAGTTGTAGAATGGCATGCCCTGGCCCCATCGTACGATGCCATCTTCCGTGTTGCGCACCGCCGTCACATGGTATGAACGCACGGACGAGCTGTCTATCGTCGAGCCCGAAATGTTGCCGTAGACGAGACAGCTGTTCAAATAGGCATTGTCGCGTATGAGCCCGCCGCCCAGCGACCGGCCGCCCGTAAATACGCATCTTGTGAACGTGCCGCCGCGCACAAGCCCTCCGCGATAGGCAAGGCCGTCTGTTATGACACAGTCGAGGATGTGCTGTGTTTCTGGGTTGTAGTAGGCATTGACGCAGCCTCCGTGGTTTGCAGAAACATCCTGCGTCGGGTTGGACGGGTCGTAGCTCGACCGCCCGCCCGTGAGAGTGAATCCCTGAATCGCCGCTTCGCCGCTGAATATCCCGACGCATCGCATCGCGGCCGGCCCGCGCTTCGTACCGTCCCCTGCCGGGTCGCTTTCGTCGCCCTGTCCGACGATAAAGGACTTCCCGGCGCCGGCGCCTATGACCCTTATGTGATTTCCGCTCTTTATCGTGACGCGGTTGCTTACGGACGATTGCTGGTCTCCGCCCTTGTCGTACCGGCCCTCGGCGGCAATGACAACGCCGCGGCTTCCTACACGGTCGACCGCGTACTGGAGCGTCAGGAACGGCTTCTCGGCGGAAGCGCCGCGACCATCCTCTGAATCATCGTCGGCTCCTATTTCCGGATCAGGGTTGACG
>JBGUVV010000204.1:0-4870 GCA_045220525.1 Kiritimatiellia bacterium | reverse complement strand
CCTGCAGCTGACATTCGCTTCTCGGGCGGATCGATCAACACAACGACAAACCTTCTCTCTTCCCCTGCTGTTAATGGCAGCGGCGTCACGGTGTGGCCTGTGACGGTGACGGGATTGAAGGCTCGCTCGCCAATTGACATTGATGGATTGCCGTCCTACTACGGCACCAAAGACATCTACGCCGACGAAGCGGGCGAGATCACGCTCTGGCTGCCTAACGGCAACTACTCGTTCACGGCGACTGACGACGACGACGTTTCGCGCGGCTATGCTGTCCATGTCGCCGACGCGCCCGCTGATGCCGCAGGCTTCGCCTTGAAGGGTTTCACAGTGAACGGATGCGACGTCGGATTCCTTGGCGGCGACGGGTGGAGCTACAACGACGACGCAGTCACGGGCGGGATTACGCTTTCCGGACTTGGACACTACGAGCTGTCGGGCACGCTCACCAACAAGTTCCTCAACATCGGCAACTCCTGCTCAATCGTAATGTCCAACGTCGTGTTCAGGTCCTACAACGTCTATGGGCAGCCCGGCATAGTCAACATCGCCGGAGCCTACGATGTGGACATGGCCATCTTCGGTGAGAACATGGTGACGACGGCTGTCGACACGATCGCCGGCATACGGGTCCCCGAAGGAGCGTTGCTCTCCTTGTCTGGCGACGGCTCGATCACGGCCTACGCAGGAGCAGGTGCGGCGGGCATCGGCGGTGTGCAAAACGCCGGATGCGGCACGGTGGTGATTACTGGTTGCGTGGTGACGGCGACCGGCGGCAACCAAGGCGCAGGTATCGGCGGCGGAGGAACAGGGCCCGTCAGCGCCGGAACGATCCGCATCAATGGCGGTGTGGTGACGGCGACGGGCGGCGGCTATGCCGCGGGCATCGGTGGCGGATACAACTCTTCTGGTGGGTCGGTGGCGATTTCCGGCGGCGAGGTGACGGCCGTCTCCGGCAATGGCGGCGGCGCGTGCATCGGCGCCGGCTATAACGGCACCTACGGCAACGTGACCATCTCCGGCGGGACGGTCGTCACAAGCACCGATGAATTCAGGACGCGAGCCATAGGCGATGGTTTCGGAACAAGTGGATTCGGCAAAGTGACCATCACCGGCGGTTCGGTCGATGCTGACCCCGCCGGGATCACCCCCGCGCCGTCCAACACGTCCGAGCGCGTGTACCGCGTGGAGATTCCGGGCCTGACGCCAAACACAAAGGTTGCGTTCAATGGACTCCCCGCGGACTACGGCACGGCTGATATCTACGCGGACGGAATCGGTAGCGCCTATCTATGGCTGCCGGAGAACTGGGAGTCGGAACACCCGATAACGCCGAAGGCGCTTATGGCGTCGCCGCGCAGACTTCGCGCCCCGACGTCCGGCACGGCGCACACGTTCGCCGCGAACGGCTACAGCTACACGGTGACAATCGATGCCGATACTGGCGGCGCAGTCGCGGAGCAGGGTGACCCGTTGCCGCTTGAATCGCTCGCGATAGACGACTTCGCGGTCGAAGACGGATATCTCGCCATCAGATTTACCGCAAGGCCTGCGACATGGCTCTACGGATTTGCCGACCTTATCAAGGTCCGAGCCTCTGGCGTTCTCCCGATTCCTGACACCGCTGAGGCGCTTCTTGACCTTTCCTCCGCAGAGCTGACCTTGGAAGGCGATGATTCGGCGACAATCGTAGTCCCGATCGGCGAGGACGGTCCCAGTAGGTTCTTCAAGGTGGAGGCAGAGGCAAAATCGCCATAGGCTTAGTTGTGTGCTAATGGCGAATAATATGGTATAATATTATAAATTTGGGAAAGAGCAAGGCTGATGGCATCGGCAGAAGGCAATAAAACGGAAGTGACGAGGCTTGAGATGTTCCTTAAGTCCGTAGGGTACCCTGAATTGGCACCCAGGGGGGCTTCTGCATTTACGCTTCGCGTTGACGGAATGGAGGTGCTCGCCGAGGAGCGTGACGGATCCATTGTCCTTTCGTATTCTGTTTCCAATGACGATTCTTATCTTGCCTCGCTTGCTCGCTACGCCGCCGGAAGGATGCTTCGCGAAGACGCGGCGCTTACATGGGACAACGGGGCTTTTCTGTGGCAGGAAGTGCCGGCAAACGCCAGCTCGTCAGAAATGTCACGCGCATTCGAACGATTCATGGATTCCTGCGACTGGTGGCGGGAACGTGTTGACGCATTGCACGGGGACGGGGCGGCGGCCAACGTCGCCATGGAGTCAATGGTGCTAAGACCGTGATGGAGAACATGGCTATGCTTTCAAGAAAAACAAGGATTGCGGCGCTCTGCCTTATGGCGGCATTCCTGGCGTCCGCCGCTCCCATCCCCTGGAGGACGCCGACTTACACGCTCGTCGCGCGCGACATGGACCTGCGCACCGCGCTCGATACCTTCGCCGTTGCCCAGAGGCTTTCCGTGGTCATGTCGCCATCGGTCATCGGCGCGTTTTCCGGCAATTTCAAGAACGTGCCGCCCGGGGAGTTCCTTGACAAGATCGCGACGACGCACAATCTCGTGTGGTACTACGATGGCGCGGCGCTCTACGTCTATGGCTCTGGCGAGATAGCGACGATGCTCCTTGACCTCAGGTACATGAAAGCCGGCGAGGTGCGCAATATGCTCGCCGAGCTCGGCGTGGAGGACGGCCGCTTCCCGCTCAAGACCGCGTCCGACGACGAGCTCGTCATGGTGTCCGGCCCGCCGAGATACGTCGAGCTCGTGGCGGAGATGATCGCCAAGGCCGATAGGCTGCGTGAGCTTAGGACGTTCAACGAGGTCGAGATGAGGATATTCCCGCTCGTGAACACGTGGGCCGACGACGTGTCGTTCAACGTGTCCGGCCCTGAATCGTCCGTCACGATCAGGGGCATCGCCCGCCTGCTGGAGGAAATAATGTGCAGCGGCTCCGGCGAGAAGTCGCGGGATTCTTCGGGCACGAATACTGCGGACAGGGCCGGGTCGCAGCTTGTCGACACGATGTCGGCGGAGTTTCGCCCCGTGATACGCCCCGAGAACAGGCTTAACGCGGTGATTGTGCGCGACGTTAAGTCGCGTCTTCCGATGTACGAGACTCTCATAAGGCAGCTTGACGTTCCGCAGAAGCTCGTCGAGATCGCGGTGACGGTGGTGGAACTTTCGAAGAACGACGCGCTCGACTGGCAGCTGTCCGTGAAGGCCAACGCGACAGGCCACCACAACAAGCTTGACGGCGCGGCAGGGCAGAACGCCGGCAACCTGTTCAGCCCGACGGCGCTCGGCGGCAAGGGCCTTGCGGGCGCGCTTACCTATCTCGGCGACGACTTGACCGTCTCCGCGTCGCTTACGGCGCTGCGCGAGAAGGGCAAGGCCCGTTCGATATCGCGCACCTCGCTCCTTACCATGAACAACCTTGCTGCGCAGATGACCGACACTCAGAGCTACCATGCGCGCGTAGTCGGCACTGAGGTCGCTACGCTCGAGGAGGTGTCGGCCGGGACGAAGCTGCAGGTAAAGCCGCGTATCGTGCCGGCTCCCTCTACAAACGTCCCCAACCAGGTGTGGCTCACGATGGAGCTCGACGATGGCGGGTTCGAGGCGATATCCGTCGATTCCATGCCGATGACGAGGGCGTCCACCCTGCAGACGCAGACGGCGGTGTTCGAGGACGAATCGATAATGCTCGCAGGCTACCTGCGCGACATAGAGGAGGATGCCGGATGGGGCATTCCGTATCTGCGCGACATACCCTGGATCGGGTGGCTGTTCGGCGGCAAGTCGACGCGCAACGAGACCGTGCAGCGCATGTTCATACTGACTCCGCACATTGTCGACCTTGACGTCGAGACTCTCGCGCGCCTGCAGGCCGCTCGTCTCAGGGACGTGACCGAGGCTGAGATCGTCCAGGACGACGCGGACGCAAGCGACGAGGAGCGCGAGAGGCGCGGCCTCGAGCGCAAGGAGCACAGCGAGCGGAGGCAAGAGAAACACGAAGACTTCGTCTCTCGCCGCAAGGCGGAGATAGACCACGACAGGGAAATGCGCCAGTTCGCCCGCCGCCTTGAGGAGATCAACCTAAAGGACGACAAGCTCGACTGGAAGCTCGAGGAAGAGGCCGAAGACGCCCGGGTCACTGCGGAGGAAGAAGCGGGCGAGAAGCGGCGCGAGGAAAAGGAGCGTGGAAAGTAGTGGCATTCCCGGTTGCCATAGAGGGCGGTTTCGCCGAAGTCGGGGCTGGCGAGTGGCTTGTGGGCCGCGGCCAGCCGGCGGCGCTCTTCGGTGCGTTTCGCCGTCTGCGCCGGAAGGGCTGGTTCGTAAGGGACCGTGCGGCCCTTGAACGCGTGCGATTCGGGGGACGGGCGTATCTCTCATCGGCTGCGGCGCCGTTCCTCACCCACATTCCGTGCGCAGACAAGATAATCGCAGTGTCTGCAAAAGTGCTTGTTGCGCCTGTCGAGGCGAGAGCCTCGTCCGAGGTGCTAAAGCTGATTCCCATGAGCATCAGGGGGTCGTTCGCGACGACTGCGTTCTCGCGGGACTGGGTCGTCATGGCTACGCGCTCGCGGACATCGCGCATAGCCGTAGAGGACGGGGACACACTCTCTGTCAGGCCGGACTCGGTAGTGGCGTGGACCGGAAACAGGCCTACTGGCTTCTGCGCAAGGCTGGGGCTCATGGACCTGTTGCTGCCTGTCTCGCCGAGGGAGCTCATTTTGAATTTCCACGGGCCGTGCATCGTGTGGATCGAGGGGACTAAGGCGGCAGGCCGCAAATTCGAAGTCGGCAGGAGGGCTTATGGCGTTTGACGCAGCCCAGATCCTCCGGCAGACGTATGCCGCCGGCGCCGAGGCGGCGCAGATGCGCGAACTGGCCGAGCC
>JBGUVV010000203.1:0-3334 GCA_045220525.1 Kiritimatiellia bacterium | reverse complement strand
AGCTCGGCCTCGACCGTCACGTCGTGCTTGTGCGCGTAGTTGACGACCTTCTTCGTGAGCTTGATGTTGTCCTTGAACGGGAGGGAGCTGCCGTCGATCATGACGGACGAGAAGCCCGAGTCAATGCAGCTCTTGCAGGTCTCGAAGCTGTCACCGTGGTCGAGATGGAGAACGATCTGTGGGTTCTTGCAGCCAAGCTCCTTGGCGTACTGGACGGCGCCTTCCGCCATGTAGCGGAGAATCGTCGGGTTGGCGTACTTGCGGGCGCCCTTCGACACCTGCATGATAACCGGCGACTTCGTCTCGACCGCCGCCTGGACGATGGCCTGCATCTGCTCCATCGTGTTGAAATTGAACGCCGGGATGGCATAACCACCCTTGACCGCCTTCGCAAACATCTTCTTCGTGTTCACGAGACCGAGTTTCTTGTAGCTGACCATGTCTTTGGATTCTCCTGATTGTCCTTATTGCCTCGGAATGCCCGAGTTTTGTGTATTATACCATATTGCCTTACAGACAGTCAAATTTGCGGTTGTGCCGCCGTCGCTTCGGGGCTACCTCCGCGGGCGCTGACCGCCCATTGGGCGAAATTGAGAGTGTAGAGTGAAAAGTGTAGAATTGTGGACGATCCACCATTCTACATTTTCAATTCTCAACTATCAATTTCGCAACTGCCTCACTCGCGACACGTGCGGCACCGACGCGAGGACGAGGACGAGGATCGCCACGAAGAGCATCTTGGCCCACATCTCCTGCGAGGGCTTGGGCACGTAGAGCGTCTGCGTCCTCCCGTTGACCTTCCGCGTCAGGTGCCAGTGGGCCGCAGAGCCCGCCGTCAGATATTGCGACTTATTCTACTTTTGGAATCATTGATACCCTCCAGGGACGTTTGCATCGCGAGATTCCAATCTTCCAGCCGCCGCGCACGGCCTGCCTAGCCCAGCAGCCTCTCGACGGGGACGATGAAATCGAAGTAGCCGTCGGCAGGAACACCGTCCGAAAGCTCTCCCGCGTAGACCAGCGCCGTCCTTATCGAACGGTCTGACGACACCTTCAGCCGCCGGACCTTCTCGCGGACCTCTTCAATGACAGTCCTGTCGATTCTCTTCCTTCGTTTTATTTCAACTACCAGGGCGGTGCTGGCCGTCTGGATCAGCAGGTCAATCTGGCAATTCTCCCCTGCGGCATTCGTTCTCTGATACGGCGCAGCAGACAAAACCAATGTTCGCCCGAGCCCCAGGTGGGGGAACAGCTCCTTGACGTGATTCAGCACAAGCGTTTCGAATTGAAGCCCCAGCCAGGCACTCCAGCCGACAAGCTGTTCAACGGATGAGAACTTGAAGAGGCCCTTCCGTATGGCTTCACGCTTCGGTTCGACGTAATGCAGATAGAACCGCGTATAGGCGTCGCGAATGCGATAGCGTTCAATCCGGAAAGGCTCGCCGGTTTCTGGATTCAATCCGGCGTCTCCCGACACAAACCCCGCATATTCCAGCTCCTTTAGCATCCGCGAGAGCCGCCCGTTTGCGGTCTTTTTACCGGCGGCCGCGAGCTCCGACATGGAAAGCGGTTTTTCCGAAAGCGCCCGAAGCACCTTCCCGCGGCTTTGCGAGGTCCGGCCGAACACCTCGCTGAAGGTCGCGTCAAACTCCCGAAACAGGAGGCCGTCTGGCGAAAAGCACATCCGGCCGATGTTCTCGGCCACGGAATATCCCGGCTGGATTTCTTCGACATACCTTGGGACACCCCCAGTAACCGCAAGGAAGTCGAGCTTCTCCAGCGTCGAGAGCCTTTCGCCTGCGGCGCCCCAGCACGACACGCATTCCGGCAACGACAGCTCCGACACCTCGACATCAAGCGAATTCCTCCCGACGAAACCGGTTGAGTTCAATATGTTGTCGGCAATCCAGGAAGAGACCGAGCCGCAGAGGACTACAATCAGGTTTTCGTGTTTGCGCCAGAGTTTGTCCCAGGCGCCCTTCAGAAATCCGGCGAAATCAGGATTGCGCGACCCCATCCACGATATCTCATCCAGAAGAACGACCGTCCGTCCCTTGTTCGGAACAGCGTCGTCAAGCATTCTGAAGGCCGCCGCCCATGACTGCGGCGTCGCTCGGCGACATCCAGTCTGATCGGAAAGTATCTCGCAGAAATGACGTCGCTGACGCCTATCCGTCATTCCCTTGCACGGCGGCAGTCCTTCGATTTCAATGAAGTGGTCGGCCGTTCGCTTCGCGAACTCCTCGATCAGAGTTGACTTGCCGATGCGCCGACGTCCGCGGCAAGTCACAAGTGATGCCGTGGACTTGTTCCACAGCATCCCCAGTGAATCCAGATATTCCTTTCGCCCGATAAACATTGACATCCTCCTTGCTTACTGCTGTCGAGAGGCATTGTATCATTTTTCGCCGCGCGATGTCAACTTTCGTGTCTACTATTTTAGTATTGCCATTATAGTAGTACAGAAACTCGTAATAATGACTGACTTTATGGTCTACTATTCATCAAATTCTACAATAGCAGCATACTTAGCCTAAACGTTGCTGTTGAATACATCATGCGCCTATTTCGCACGCCCGAACTCCCACGGCATCAAAAAGGCTCACCGCAGATTCACAATTTTATATCCACTCGCCCCAAGCCAGTGCGAGTCGCCACCGTCTTGCCGTCGACCTCGACCGACAGTCCCTTGCCGCAGCGATAGCGTATCGCGACGTCGTATTCCTTGCCAAGCGGCATTCCGAAATACCACGGTGCATAGCCGTGCAACTCGTGTGCCGTCGTGCGCGCCATGTTCGTCGTCATCGCAACAATGCGCATTGCCACGAACTTCTTTGCCTTTGCCCTACTTTGAGACCTTGTCAAGCCGCACGTCGTCGAAGTGCGCGACGCCCGCCGCGTAGCGGGTCTGGAGATAGACGAGCGTCTCGGGATGCTCGTGCCACGACTCGTCGGTCTCGAACTCGAACACTTGCGGAATCCAGTCTGTCGTTCCAGAGAGGAAGTTGTTGTGCTCGGGGAATTTCCATTCGCATCCGCCCTTTCCGTCCGCTTTTCTCTGCCGCACGATTACCGAGGCGCCGCCGCCGTTGTACAGAGGCCTGATGTCGTCGCACTTCACGAAATACGAAAGACGGTACTTCGTCGACGGATCGAGCCTCGCCTTGCCGAGGAAACACCCCGTGCGCATCGACTTGTTCGTATTGGTCGTTACCATCATGGAGTTTGGCGCGCTGAGGAAGGTCTTGCCGTCGAACCGCGCGGCGGAACTGCACGGAATCCACTTTGCGCCCTTGAGCGCGTCGCCGTCGTCCGGGCGGGGCGCGGGGGGGGG
>JBGUVV010000202.1:0-3538 GCA_045220525.1 Kiritimatiellia bacterium | reverse complement strand
GGGGTTGTGGCGCAATTGGTTAGCGCACTGGACTGTCGATCCGGGGGTTGCGGGTTCGAGCCCCGTCGACCCCGCCAGTACGGAAAGAAACGCGGGATGCCTCGTGGTGTAATGGTAGCACCGCAGATTCTGATTCTGCTTGTTGGGGTTCGAGTCCCTGCGAGGCAACCAGTGAGCGGATGACCTCGTAAGTCTATATTCTTACGAGGAGATTGTTGCGGTATAGAGCCCGCACGGCGTCGCAGTCGAGAGTATGGCCGGCGCGGAACGAGACTACGGTGCCTGCAAAGCGGTCTTCGCCCGTAAGCGCAAGCGCGGCCATGAGGTCGAGCGTAGCCCTGTGCCATACGGGCTCAAGGAACTTTCCTCCGACCGGGAAGCGCGGCTCGGTGTAAAACTTGCGCTTGCCGTGGATCAAGATGTTCCTGTCGTTGTAGCCGAGGTTTCGCGTTGCTGCAAAAAGCTTCCCTACGGTCTTGACGAGGATGCACTGCCTGCGCGTCGCGTTGGTGCGGGCGTATGCGGCGTAGCGGAACGTCTCCTCCGTAACGTCAAAAAGAACCCTCTGCGTCCCGATCACGGTGTTCCACGATATCGCGCAGTCGATGCGCAGATTCCTCTCGCCGGGCTTCGCCGGAAGGAAAAGGAGAAAGTCCCCCCTGCTGCCGCCAAAGGCGACAGGCTCCTTCACAGTGACGAAAGACGCATCCACCCCTGTCTCGACGACCTTCGCGCTGTCGATGGCGTTCACGAGCGGCACCGACGAATCCTCAAAGAGAGGCGGATCGCCGGAACGCACCTTTATGACAACGTCATCTACGCCAAGCCCGCACTTGAGCGCGATTATATGCTCCACCATGCGAAGGTAGTTGTGCGGCGAGCCGGAGCGAAGGACGAGATTCTGCGCGCTCGTCCACAAGTTCGCGATATCGACCTTGGTATCGAGCTGCTCCGGCTGGTCGAGCCTGCGTATCCACCAGCCCGGGCGCTCCGAGGGGGCAAACGCCAGGGTCTGGTTCGCATGCCCGTCGAAAGTGCCGATGTCGGTGACGGCGGCCTCGCCTTCGAGGGTGCGCCTCTTAAGGCCAAACGGGCAGTCCCGCCCCTCGGCAAGGCGGCACTCGTCAATCGGCAGCGCCGCGAAGCTGGAATATGCCGCGCACAGGGAACCCTCATCGCCAAAGACAATCCGTCCGATTTCGTAGTCTTCCTGTCCTGTAGCGTGCGGCATGGCTATTCAAGCTCCCTAAATCAGCGGCAGAGGGTGTAGAGGACGCCCGCGACGACCGCAGAGCCGATGACGCCGGAGACGTTCGGACCCATCGCCTGCATGAGCAGGAAGTTCGTCGGGTCGTTTGAGAGCGAAACCTTGTTCGAGACTCGGGCCGCCATGGGGACCGCCGAGACGCCGGCCGAGCCGATGAGCGGATTCACCTTCTCCTTCGAGAAGATGTTCATGATCTTCGCCATGATGACGCCAGCGGCCGTGCCCACGCAGAACGCGCAAAGGCCGAGGGCGAGAATGCCAAGCGTCGTTCCCGAGAGGAACTTCTCGCAGGCGAGCTTCGAGCCGACCGAAAGGCCGAGCATGATCGTCACGATGTTGATGAGCGCGTTGGACATAGTGTCCGCTATGCGGGCGACCGACGGGCCGACTTCCTTCGCGAGGTTGCCGAGCATGAGCGCCCCGATAAGCGGCACGGCGTCCTTGAGGAGAACCGCGCACAGAAGCAGCACGATAAGCGGGAAGCAGACCTTCTCGATCTTCTTGACCTCCCTGAGCGGGGGCATCTTGATTAGGCGCTCGTTCTTCGTCGTGAGCGCGTTCATGATCGGCGGCTGGATGATAGGCACGAGGGCCATGTAGGAATACGCCGCGACTGCAATCGCGCCAAGGAGATCCGGGGCGAGGCGCGACGTAAGCCAGATCGCCGTCGGGCCGTCTGCGCCGCCGATGATTCCAATGGAAGCCGCCGCCTTGACCGGCTCGACTCCGCCGAAGAAGTCGGCACCGAAGACCGCCGCAAGGCCAAGGGCCCCGAAGAGCGCGAAGAAAATGCCGAACTGCGCGGCGCCGCCAAGAAGCGCCATCTTGGGGTTGGCGATGAGGGGGCCGAAGTCAGTCATCGCGCCGACGCCCATGAAGATCATAATTGGGAATACGCCCGTGTCGATGCCGAACTTGAAGAAGTAGTGGAGGAACCCGCCGGGCTCGACGATGCCGCCGGCCATCGCGGGGACTCCGGAGGCGAGGAACGATATGACGCCGTCGTGCATCATCGCAGGCGCAGTCACGCCCGCAAGCGGGCAGTTGGCGAGAAGCCCGCCAAAGCCTATCGGAAGGAGCAAGAGCGGCTCGAAGCCCTTCACGATTGCAAGATACATCATGACAAGGCAAAGCGGAATCATGATGAGCTGGCCGATGCCATAGGGCATGCCGAAGAGCGTCTTGACCTCGTGGCCCTTCACGAACGCGCCGATGTCGTCGAAGTAGCCGCCGATCCAGTCGCCCTTCTTGACGGGATGCTTCTCGGTCGAGAACGCCTTGACCTGCGCGTCGGTCGTCACCCAAAAGCCGTTCCTGTTGGCGTATTCCGCGGCCGGGGCGAGCGGCTTCGTGAAGTCAGGCGCCGCCGGACGGTCGGCCTCGGCGAAGTTGCCCGTGATGTAGGCGGGGGCTTCCTCCCGCATGAAGCCGGCGATGCCGGTCTCGGACGGGAGGTTCTTCACCTTTGCGAGCATCGTCTTCCACGCGGGGACCTCGTCCGTAGCGGCCGACGCGCCAAGCGCGCCTGCCACGACAAGTAGAGCCACAAAGAATTTTTTCATTGTCTATGTTCCACTCTTCACTTTACACTTTACACTCTCAACTTTACACTCTCGCGGACATCGGCCTTAGCCGATGACAGCGAGCGTGTCGCCTGTCGCAACCTTGTCGGTCGCGTTTACCGTTACGGTGACCGTGCCGTCGCACGGGGCGGTGACGGGCGTTTCCATCTTCATGACGTCCATGACGAGGATTTCATCGCCCTTCGAGACCTTCGAGCCATTCGACGCGGTGACGCGGAGAATCGTCCCAGGGACAGGGGCCTTGACCTCTTGCCCGCCTGCAGGCGCGGCGGCAGCAGGCGCAGCAGCCTTGATGCCTGCCTCGGCCTTGAAATCGACCGGCTTGCCGTTGACGACTGCCTTGCCGTCGCCCTTAATCTCGACGCCATAGGCCTTGCCGTTGATGGTAACTGTAATCGGTCCTCCCTTGCCGGCAGCAGGCTTGGATTCTTCAGCGAATCTACAACCCATCGGGGCCTTCGAGGGATCCTTGAGGAAGAGAATGCCCTTCTCCTTGCAGCTCGCGGCGATGAAGATGTTCTCGTCGGTGACGGGGAGCCCCGCATCCTCAAGCATCTTCTTCGCGACCGCGCCGCCCTTCTTGGGGTCGGCGTCGTTCATTTCGAGGACGGTCTTGGTCGTGGGCTCGCTGTAGGCCTTGTTGAGGTCGCTCGACGCCATGAACTCGCTCGCCTTCTTGACGATTTCC
>JBGUVV010000201.1:0-5809 GCA_045220525.1 Kiritimatiellia bacterium | reverse complement strand
AGAAGACGAGCCGTATCGGACGCGAGCGTCTTTTCATCGACGAGGTTGAGGACCGGCGCGTCGCCGAACATGTGCTTGAAGCGCATTCCCGTGTCCCTGTCAAGCACATAGCGGAAGGAATTCGCAGTGTCCACGCCCGCCGCGGCGTCGATGTGGTTGTAGGAGCAGAGGGAGCTTGCAATCGCGGCGTTGCGGGAGTCGCGCCAGAAGAACGCCGTCTCGGGTTTGCGGTTCTGCTCAAGCCTGAATGAGTGGCCGTAGGGAAGGCGCTCCGGCTTGCCGTCGTAGCGGTAGCGCGGGCCGACCGAGCACTCCATGATCTCGATTCCGCAGTCCTTCATCGCACGGCAGCCGTCCTTCGACATCGGGCACCAGTGCGGAACGAGGGCCGTAGTGAATACGCCGTCGCCTGCGAAGCGGTCTATCTCTCCCCTTATCATGCCGAAAAGCTTCTTGACGTCGGCGTAGTCGATGTTCACCCACGGATAGTCGGGGAACTCCTGCAGGGAGTGGAAGCCCAGCTTCAGCCAGTCGCGGTTGTCCTGCCACTCGCTTCTGTAGGCATCTGTCACGTCGGCGAGCGTGAACTCGTCCATCCCGTAGAAGAAGTCGGTCCTGTAGAAGAGGTTGATCTGCATCTTGAGGCCGTATTTCTCGTGGCACTCCTTGAGCACCGAGAGAAACGGATGGTCGAACATGGACTTCGGCTTCTGCCGCGTTATGTCGCGGAGGAACCAGATCGCGTCGTCGCAGAAGTAGGAAGCGGCCTTCCCCGAAAGCGCGGGATTGCTCTCAATGACCGAATTCCCGAGAATCGGCTTCATCTCGACCGCGCCCCTTGCGAACGCCGGAACGTCGCCTGCCGCGCCAGCCCTCCCCGTGATTGCTACGGCTGCGGCCCCTGCGCCCGCCGTAAGAAATTCCCGTCTATTCATTCAGTTTTCTCCTTTGTCTTTTTTGAATACAACGCGCCAGCGGACGGTACCCGTCTTCTCCGGCGTGAACGAAATGCGCGAAGACCTGCCCTTCGCCTCAAGCTCAGCTGCCTGCCACTCCGAGCCAGATTTCACCGATCCGCTCATCGCCTTCCAGCCGGCAGGCACGTAAAATCTCAGCTCATAGCGGTCGCCCGCAACGGCCTTCGACTCGCCTTCAAGCCCGGATGCGGCCCATTCCACGTCGGCGACGTCGAACGCCGGGCTCGCAACATGGCGCGAAGTGGAGACGAGGAACGGTCGGTCAAGGAGCTCGTGCACGGCGATTACGCGGCAGGAATCTGGCGGGACGTCGAACTTGAAGCGCCCACAGAAAGGCGCGACAGGCTCGTTCGCCCAGAAGTCGAAGCCGACATAGCGCTTTTCAGGCTCAAGTCCGCAGTAAGCCGCCGGCCAGTCGATCCGCAGCGTCTCGTTGGTGGACCAGTTGTAAAGCCCGAAGACACGCACATCTCCCTTCTCGAGCACCCATGCATTGGCAAGCGTGTGCTCGAAGAAATCGACGGGGCGCACCGTCTTCACTCCATGCGGCGCCATTGTGCGCTTCAGGATGTCCACGCGCTCATCGGAAAGATCCGGCAGCCAGTCGCTGAAATTGTAGAGCATTCCGCCAATGGAAGTCCACGTAGCGAACATCCGCGCGCGTCCAAGCGAGACCGCGTCGCGAACATAGACCGGATCGGGGTCGTTGTGCCAGACGCGTCCGCTGAAGAAATACCTCGGGGTGCCGTTCGCAATGCCCTTCATGTACCGGTCGGGGAACTTGTCGATAGGCCCGTTGTCCCCGCCGATGCGGCAACCATCGACCAGTCCATAGGTCGCGCCCATGGCCCGGACGTTCTGCGCGAGATTGCAGGCGAGTATGTACGTATCCTTTCCAGCGGCCTCGCGCATCGCCTTGACGCCGCGCCTGTATGCACCGACGCCCGTCTCGGACGAATCGAGGAACGTCTGCCGGTTATACTCGTCGCTGTCCAGCTTCGCCGCGCTTGAAAGCCTGCAGCCCATCGCCGTCCACATGCCGTCGTACTTTATGTATCCATAGCCCCATTCGCGGCAGATGCGGCGCGTCACGTCCTGCATGTAGCGGACGGCGTCGGGATTCGTCATGTCAAGGCAGGTTCCGCCCCACACCGTCTCATACGGCTTGCCTGTCCGAGGATTCTTCACGAAAAGCCCCATCTTGTCGCCCCACCACGACGTATCCTTCTGAGTCCCGGAAAACGGCATGAACCAAAGGCCGGGAAGTATCCCCTTAGAGCGAAGGTAGTCGGCCGTCGGCTTCATGCCCTCGACAAACGGCCCGTCAGGCGCGACACGCGTAAAGTTCTTGCGCGGCCCGTTGTGGTCCATGCCGTCCTGCCAGAAGTCGTCGATCTGGAAGAACGTGAAGCCATAGTCCCTGAGGCGCGTCCTTTCCACCGCGTCCGCGAACTCGCGCGCCGACGCCGGAGTCCCCGCGCCAAAGCCCTTGGAGTATCCGTACTTGTCGTCGTACCACGTGGTATAGCCGGAAATCTGCGGCTTGAGATGAATGTCGTAATGCGCCGCGACCGCGTCGCCGTACGCCTCGAGGCCGAGACGGCAGTCGTCGAACGCGCCGAGGACGAACGTCTCGCAGCCCTTCGCGCCCATAGGACCGAACTGGAGCTCGGGGCGCAGAACCGCCGCGCCATTCGTCACCGTGCTCATCACGAAGGGGCTGCCGTGCTCGCTCGTGAGCCACGCCGCGACTACGCCCTTGCGCGACTTCGGCTCGGCGACGGCGAGGTACATCGCGGAGCCAATGTTCTCTTCAAGCGTCGTCAGCCCCTGCGAGCCGACGGCCTTCAAGGATGCCGCGGATCCATCGAGCCTGATTCCCGGAAATTGGAACGTGCCTGCCTCACCGGCCTTCGGCGTAAAGACAAAGCGGATGAAGTCCTTGCCAGACGCATCCGCGTCAATTTTCCAGTTCCCGTCCTCAGCCGGCGAGATGACGGCAAAGCGCCGCCCGTCGGCGAATGCCGCAAGCGCATCGCCCTGACGTTCAAGCCTGTATTCGGCAGCATGCCCGACCATCGCCGCAACGACGACTGCGGCGTACAAGAATGCATATCGTCCGATTTTCATGACTGTTGCATTACCTAAAACTTGCAACTCACACTACTTCCTTGGCACCGCGATAGACGGGTTCTTGAGGTCCGTCCAAAGCGTGCCTTCGCCGGAGTGAAGGACTCGGATGGAGACGTCCGGCGACAGGGACTCCACGAACTGAAGGTCCGCAAGCGACGATGGCGACGAGAAGACGTCGGCCTTGCGCTTCGCGCCAATGGCCCTTTCGTTCTCCACGAGGAACTTGGCCTTGGCCTCCGCCTCGCCCTGCGTGCGGACGATCTCGGCCTTGAGCTTGGCTGCGTTGAGGTTTATCTCCGCGACCTTCAGCTGCGCGTCCGCGGCGATGCCGGCGACATCCTTGTCGCGGTTCGCGGCGATGGTGGCGACAATCTTCTTCGTCTCCTGCTCCGTCTCGCGCTTGAACTGGTCGACCATCGCGAGCTGCGTATTCAGCAGGGCCTGCTTCTTCGCCGTCTCCTGCTGCGTCTTGTTCGTGAGGTCGCGCTCCTTCGCGACGCTCGTCTCCTGTATGGGCTGGAGGATGTCGGAGGGGACCTCCACATGGCGGACGATGGCGTTGCGCACGAGAATCTTCTTCTCTCCGAGGATCTTCACGAGCTCGTCGGTCATCTCCTTCTGGAACTTCTGCCGACCCTCGCCGTCGATGAACTCGCGCGCTTTGTAGCCGGAGCCCTTCATGCGCGAGACGGAGAGGATCTGCGGCAGGATGATCTTGGAGACGACCGCCGGGAGGTCGCCGTAGAGCATGTAGATGCGCGAGATGTTCTCCGGGAGGAGCTCGAACTCCACCGTCATGTCGAGCATGATGGCGAAGCCGTCGGACGACGGGAACTGCACGAACTGGTTCATGCCGAACGCGACAGAGTCGCTTGACTGGACGGGAGCCTTTGCAGGCGCCTCGACAAGCTCGCGGCTCGGAACCCGCGCCTTGCGCTTGTCGCCCCTCGAACGCGACACCGACGAGCCGAGCAGCGCCTGGGACCAGTTGGACTGTGCCTCCTCCGCATTCAGTATGCCGAGGTCGGCGTTGGCGTTCATGTAGTCGGCGCGCTTCATGTTCTGCGCGGAGAGAGTGCTCTTCTGCAGCTCCGCAAGCCCGTTTGCGCTCGTCGACTGTGCCTTTGTAAGGACGACTGTTCCGCTCTTCCCCACTATCGAGACCTGGTTCATCCCGATTTCCACCACATCTACCTGGTAGGCGCGCGTATTTACGTAGTAGAGCCCCGGCTGGAGGATCTTCTCGAACACGCCCTTCTCGCCAGGCCCTGCGAACTTGCCAGCCGGCGCAGGCTTGCCGGCGAGCGAGGTCACCACGCCCGCATAGCCGATCGGGATGTTGATTGCGCTCACGACCTTTATGTCGTAGCCCTCTGGGTTCAACCGGTAGGTGCCTGGGCCGAGGACGCGCCGCCACACGCCCTTGGAGTCGTCGTCAGGGGCGAGGATCTCCCCAGGGGGAAGCTCCTTACCTGTCTTGGACGTTACGATGCCCACGTTGCCCGCGCTAATGGTCGTCGCAGGCACGATGCGCCAGTCGTTGTTTACCGGATTGAGGAAGTGCCTGCCCTCCGCGAGCGGAATGCGCTGGACGCCCTTCTCGCCAGGCTCGGCGAGTATGCGCCCTGCGGGCAGGGGCTTGCCCGTCTTCGCCGTCACTATCGCCATGCATCCCTCGGGCACATATACGCGGCAGGTGGTCCAGACGAAGCCGAAGGCAAGAACGCCGAGCACCGCGACAGCGGCAACGATGAAGCCGACTGGATTCTTCATTTCGCACCTCCATTCTCCTGCTGCTGCGCACTCCTCGGCCTTTCCCGCATCGGCAAGCCGAATATCTCGCCCGGCGAGTCGCCGGTCACGACGTCCTTAAGGCGCGGAGCCGTCTTTTCGTACAGCTTTGCGCGGACATAGTCGGCGTCGCCGCCGTATGCTGCGACCTCGCTCTTCAGGACGTCCGCCACGGCCTTGGTCTGCGCCTCGACGACTTTGCGCTCCGCCTCGGCGACGGTGAGCTTCGCGGTCGCGTCCGCCTGCGCCGCCTTCAGCTCGCGCTCGGCGACCTCAAGCCTTGCCTCGGCGGCGATCACCTGCTCCGCGCTGCGCTGCTCGGCGGCGATCTTGGCCTGTATTGACTCCGTCTCGGCCGCGACACGGGCGCTGTTCTGCACGGCCAGGGCCTTCTGCCGCTCCAGCTCCGCCTGCGACTTAGCCTGGACGATCTGCTGCTCGATCCTGCGGCCTTCCTGAACGGCAAGCTCTCGGGCGCGGATGATGGACGCGACTTCCTGCGGAGCGAATATGTCGCGTATCAGCACGGAGTTCAGCGAAACGCCCCATGGCTTGCATACGTCCTGCAGATACTTCTCCAGCGAATTCTGGAAAGCCTGTCGGGATTCGCCGACGATGAACTCCGTCGCGTTCTTCTTGGAGCCCTCTATGCGGGAGAAGCCCCGCGCCGCAGGCAGGACGATCTTCTGGAGGATGTCGTCCATGTCGCCGACTTCGTGGGAGAGCATGGCCACCTTGTCGATGTCGAGATTGAACTCCAGCGTGCCCTCGGCGTTCACGGTGAAGCCGTCCTGCGTGAGGAACGAAATCGCGTCGGCGCCGCTCAGCTCGAAGCGCTGGCTTTGGATGTTCACGATGGAGACCGAGTAGACAAAGGGGTTGAGGCGGTGGGTGCCTTCCTTGAGGAT
>JBGUVV010000200.1:0-8228 GCA_045220525.1 Kiritimatiellia bacterium | reverse complement strand
GGTTAAGGACGGTTAGGGTCGGGCGATTAGGAGCGAGCAGGTCGGCGCGGGCAAGGTAACGAACATCACGCGGTTGTGCGACATCTGCGTGGACTATTCGAGGACTGGGGCGCGTTCGCCCGCGTCCGCCGCAATCTCCCCCGAATCAGACTGCACTTTGCCTGCAAAGGACTATGAACTGACGCTTTAAGTGAAAAGGGCAGACTCTTTGAACATTATTTTGTCCGCATCGTAATCTCATTTTGGAATAGCTGGAGTGAATAACCGGGGTGTGATCCTGACGGCGCTTCAAAAATAGATGATATTTCTGCGGTTTTGCCGAGTAATCCGGTTTTAAGAATTTAATGCGGAAAATTCTCGCTGGCTTAACGGCCTAACCAGATTGTCCCGATTCGACCTGCTTAGAACAGACTTCCGGTCCAAAGGCGGCCGATGAACTCCCGCCAAGGGGAAGGGGAGGGAAGGGGAGGGGAGATACCCTGTTCGGTGCTGTGATTTTGGCTAAGAAACAATGAGATTCTGCAAGATAACGTGAAAGGAGGCGAAAACGATGGCGAGAAAGACAAAGGCGAGCCTTGAATTTCTGCTTGTGAAAGCGGAGCTGAACGGCATTCCTGAAAAGGCTCTTCTGAAAAGCCGCAACATCGGACAGGTGGATTTGATTTGGCCGAGGACCGGCGTGGCGAAGAAGTCAGGCGCGAGGGAGTTCGTCTTTCGGAAGGGTGTGTGCGATTTTGCCGCCGAGCCGTGGACGAAGCGCATAGTATTCCGCGAGGAGGTCGAGGATCATTGCGGGCTTGCCGTTTCGATTACCGAGCCTGTGAGCGTCCAGAAGGTGCGGCGGTTTTTGCGTCTGACGGCTAAGTACGCGTTTAAGATGGGCGCGGACTTCATGGAGAAGGCGATGGTGGGCTATGCCGATATCGCATCTTCGCCCATCGAAGCTCTCGCCGCGATGATCGGCGAGAAGGACGTCCCTAAGGTGATTGCGCAGGGCGTTATTGATGTCAATGAGTTGCCCGCCGAGGGTGAAGAACGCGAGATAACCGTGCTGCACATCCGACCTCTCACCGGCAAATCCATCGGCTCCCTAACCCTCATTCTCCGCGCCTAACACTTTTCAAACAGTAGAATTTCGGTCAGACCTTTTTTTCTACTGTTTGAAAGCTCAATGCGGGGTGTGCACCCCTAGACCCCAAAATCCTGTAAATCCTGTCCAAAAAACTCGAAAGTCCTTTAACCTTTGCCTATTTTTCGAGGGGACGGGGCAGGGGGTCGCGGCGGATTCCACACGAACTTTCTACGGATGCGTTGCGGTATGCGCGGCGCGGATGCCTCAAAAAGTGGTGGAAGATCCCGAAGGGCAAGTAACGCTCAGCTGAACAGCGATTCGGCGTAGCGGACGAGGCCCATGGCGTCTTTGGAGTAGTTGTCGGCCCCTATCCTCTCGGCGTACTCTCGTGTCAGCACTGCGCCGCCGACAGTCACCTTGCAGTCTGGAAGCTCTTCATGAACCATCTTTACCGTCTGCTCCATGAAGCACACGGTCGTAGTCATGAGCGCGGAAAGCCCAACGAGACGCGCCTTTTCGCGCCTTGCTGCCTCCACGACCTTCTCTGGGGGCACGTCGCGGCCGAGGTCTATCACCTTGAAGCCGTAGTTCTCGAGAAGGGCGCGGCAGATGTTCTTGCCGATGTCGTGTATGTCGCCCTTTACGGTGGCCATGACGACTGGGCCTTTCACGCTCCCGGATGTATTCGCGGGCAGGGCCTTGCGCACGACTTCGAAAGCGGCCCCCGCCGCCTCGGCCGCCATGAGAAGCTGAGGAAGGAAGACAGAACCCGCTTCAAATCCCCTGCCGACGACTTCGAGAGCCGGCACGATGCCGCCGCTTATCACGTCGAGAGGCGCGGCACCTTCCGACAGCGCCGCCTTCGCCGCAGATGCCGCATCTGACTTGAGCCCATGCCTGATGGCAGAAGCGAGCGGCGATTCCGATGACGCGCCTGTCTCTCCGTCTTGCGCTGCGCCGCCGTTCGGGCGGACGGGTTGCGTGCCTCCGCCTATTGGTGCCCACTCCTTGAAGTTTGCAATCCACTCGCCGCATGCGGGATCCTTTGCCGTGAGGGCGCGGAATGAGCGGTAGGCCGTCATCATATCCGCCGCGAGGGGGTTTACGATGCCAGCGGAAAGCCCGGCGCCAAGCGCCATCGTGTAGAACGATGCGTTCAGCAGCGGCCGCGCGGGAAGCCCGAACGATATGTTGGAGACTCCAAGGCACGTGCGGCAGCCGAGCTCGTCCTTTACGCGGCGCATTGTCTCGAGTATGGTGTTTGCGCTATGCGCCTCTGCGCTCACGGCGAGGCAGAGGACGTCGATGACGAAGTCCGATGGCTTAAGCCCGTATTCCGCGCCTCGCGCGAGAATCTTCCTTGCGACTGCGAGCCGTCCCTCGGCCGTCGGGGGAATGCCCGATTCGTCGAGAGTGAGCGCGACTACTACGCCGCCGTATTTCGCGACAAGCGGGAGGACGGTCGAAAGCGACTCCTCCTTCCCGTTCACGGAGTTTACGAGAGCCTTGCCGTTGTAGTGCCTGAGGGCGCGTTTGAGTGCCTTGGGGTCTGAAGTGTCGATTTGCAGCGGGAGGTCGGTGACGCTCTGCACCGCCTGTATCGTGGCGTCGAGGACGGCCGACTCGTCGAGGCCGGGAACTCCGACGTTGACGTCGAGGATGTGCGCCCCGGCCTCGGCCTGGGCGACGGCTTCTCGCAGCACATACGCTACGTCACCCTCCGCGAGCGCAGCTTTCAGCTTCTTCTTCCCCGTCGGGTTGATACGCTCGCCGATTATGATCGTGTCGTCGATAGGTATCTCCACGGCGCGCGAGCCGGAGGTCACGATGGCCTTTGGCTCAGGTTGCCGGATTTGGATTACGCTACGCGAGGCGAGCGCGGCTTTTACGGCGGCGATGTGGGCGGGGGTGGTGCCGCAGCATCCGCCGACGATTGACGCGCCTGCATCCACAAGCGCGGCGACGTCGCGGGCGAACTCCTCAGGCCCGACGGTGAAGACGGTGCGCCCGTCAACTACCTTTGGAAGCCCTGCGTTGGGCTTGACGGCTACGGGTAGCCTTGTCGCGGCGACGAGCCTTTTTACGTATGGAAGCATCAGGTCTGGCCCGAATCCGCAGTTGAGGCCGAGCGCGTCAACCCCAAGGCCCTCGAGTAGCGCCGCCACGCATTCGACTCCCGCTCCCGTGAGGAGCTTTCCGTCTTCGCCGAGGGCGACTGTGGCGAGGATGGGGAGGGAGGTCGCCTCCTTTGCGGCGAGGATGGCGGCCTTGAGCTCGTAGGCGTCTCCCATCGTCTCTATTACGACGAGGTCCGCGCCGGACTTTTCCCCGAGTCGCATCTCTTCTGCGAAGGCGTCGTATGCGGCGTCGAACTCAAAATCGCCGGCAGGCTTGAGGAGGCGGCCGGTCGGCCCTACGTCGAGCGCCACGAGGCGGCGACCGCCTGCGCTTGATGCGGCTTCCTTGGCAATGCCGATTCCGGCGGCCACGACGTCTTCGAGAGGCGCGTCGCCGTGGTATTTGGCGGGATTCGCGCCGAAGGTGTTTGCGTACACGACGTCGGCGCCGGCTGCGAAATACGCTTCGTGCACGGCGCGCACGTCACTTGGATGCGAGATGTTCCAGAGCTCCGGAACCTCGCCCGGCTGAAGGCCCCTTGCTTGAAGCTGGGTGCCCATCCCTCCGTCGAGGAAAAGGAGCTTTCCGTCGCCTGCGATGCCGCTCATCATTCTGCCTTAGTGCCTTTCTTTACGCCGATTACGGCGCTTACTGACTTTGACGGAACCATGAGAAGGTTGTCCGTGAGCGATACGCCGATCTTGTGGGATGTGTCGAGCAGTTTGAATATCGTCCGCTGCTCGGAGAGTGGGAAGTCGCCGTAGCCAGGGGAGTAGCGCGAAACGATCGACTCGCCCGGTTCAAGCTCCTTTTCTATTTCAACGTTCGTCTCGTCCATCCATTTTTCTATGAGGGCCGCGCCGATTGCCTGTGCGACGAGGGCATCGACTCCGGACGAAACTGATACGCGGCGCTGGAACGCGTCGAACTCCGCGCCGATTGTCCCGCAGACGAGGTATGCGGCATGGCAACCTGCAATGTGGCGGGCGATGGTGCCGCGGATCTCGATCTTGAGGCCTCCTGACTCGATGACATTTCCATCAATCGGGAAGCGCCGCCAGATGCGAGCGGTGCGCAGGGTCTTTAGCGCTTCGTCGCGCATCCTCTCCACGCGCCCCGCGAGCTCGCCGTCGGGGAGGCTCCGGCCCATGCGCATGTAGCGGGCGATCTCGGCAATGTCAACGGTCATCGTCGGACAGGATGCTCCCCAGGTTCGCCATTATGCGCTCCGCGACCTCCGGCTTGTTCATCGTGTAGATGTGCACGGCGTTGACGCCGTTGGCGAAGAGATCTACGATCTGCTCCGTGGCGTAGGCGACGCCTGCGTCGAGCATAGCGGCAGGGCGGTCGCCATAGCGATCTACGATGGCCTTGAAGCGGCTCGGGAGATACGTTCCCGAAAGCTTGCATATGCGTGCAATCTGCCGACCGTTGGTGACTGGCATTATGCCGGCGATGACGGGGACTGTCACGCCGTGGTCGCGGAGCTTCGCGAGGTAGCGGTAGAAGATGTTGTTGTCGAAAAACATCTGGGTCGTCACGAAGTCGAGCCCGGCATCGACCTTCTCGCGCAGATGGAGGATGTCGTCCTCCATGTGGTCGCAGTCGGGGTGGCGCTCCGGGTAGCATGCGCCGCCGAGGCAGAAGCAGGAAGGACGCAGCTCGCGCACGAGGTCCACGGCGTGCGAGAAGCACCCGGGAGGTGGCTCCGCCGAGTCCTTGGGGAGGTCTCCGCGAAGACACAGGACGTTTTCTATCCCGGCCTGGCGCAGGGCGACGACCTCCTTTGCGATGCCGTCGCGCGTAGCTGAGAGGCATGTGAGGTGGGCAAGGGCCGGAACGCCGCATTCCTGCACGAACGACGCGACGGCGACTGTGTTCGCCTGTGCGTTTCCAGAGGCGCCGTAGGTAACGGACATGAACGACGGCCGCTGGCGGGCGAGCCGCGACACCGCCTCCTTAACCGGCTCGAACGGCGAGTCCTTCCTCGGAGGGAATATCTCGAACGAAACCGACGGGCGGCCTTTAGAGAGTATGTCTTTTATCTTCATGGGCGTTCATTCTCCTGCGTAGAAAGAAATTATAGCATATTCGCATTGCCGACGGCACGTGTAATTTGGTAAAATACTTGAATCAACAAGAGCGGAGACCGGAAAGTCCTGTGGAAACCAGGCACTGTCGCGCAGCCGTAACAGCCGGAATGCGGTGTCCGTTCATAACAAAACTCAAGTACTCTCGCATGAGGGGGAAAGAAGGGAAATGAACATACTGATGGTTGCCGCGGTCGCCGCGGCTGCTAGTTCGGCTGCAGAACCTACGCAGACCGAGGCTACGAACAAGGTGGTGGAAATCCCGCCTGTCACGGTATATGCGTCGCGAATAGACGACGTAAAGGAAAACATGGCATCGCATGTGCAGGTGTTCGATGCCAAGGCCATCGCCGCCAGCGGTGCGCGAGACTTGTCCGAACTTCTCAAGAAGAAGGCCGGCATAGGAGTGCAGAACATGAACGGCACCCCGCAGCTCACTTCGCTCGCCATGCGCGGATTCGGCGAAAACTCATTTGGGCGCATTAAGGTGATTTTGGACGGCGAAGAGCTGAACAATGTCGACATGTCCTCTCCAAACATCTCACGCATCCCGATATGGAACGTTGAGCGCGTGGAGGTGATACATGGCCCCAGCCCGGTCCTTTACGGCGACGGTGCGGTGGCTGGCGTGGTGAACGTGACTACCGACACTCGCGACTACGAGAAGAAAACCCGCATCTCAGGTCGTGCAGGGTCGCAGAACACGTTCGGCGGAACCGTCCAGACAAAGGGCGGATTCGAGGAAGAGGGCGTGACATATGCGGCCGGATACGACTACCTCCGATCCAGCGGATACCGCAGCAACAGCGGGTATGGCATGCATACGGCTAACGCCGCAATACGGAAGAACTTCGAGAACGGGTCCTCGGTGGGCTTCAAGGCCAATTACCAGAACTCGTTGTACAGGCTTCCTGGGGCGCTGACCTACGACGAGTGGAAGCACGCTCGCAAATCGACGAACAATCCAGATGACTGGGCGCGGCTTTGGAGCTATGGGATTGGCCTCGACGCCAAATTGAAACTGGCCGACGACCAGTGGCTTTTCCTTGACGCCGTTTTCGCGCATAGGCTGTTGCATGCAGTTTATCCATCGCCGTTTGCGCCTTCCGACACAGAGCAAAGCTCCTACCAGTACGCCTTTTCTCCGCGCTACGTCAACGAGATGGACGTTTTCGGCTTCGGCAACAAGTTCACTGTCGGGATGGACTTCCGCTTTGACCGGTACTCTGTGGACGGAATCAGGTGGGGCGCTCCCATTAAGCAGCATTTCGACCGCGGACGATATGCCGGATTCCTCCATGACGAGTTCTTCCTGACCGAAGAGCTGTCCATAATCGCCGGGGCTCGCCTTGAAGCCATCAACAACCGGTGGAGCGGCGTTGCCGGCGTAAACAAGCCCAAGACAACTGACTGGAAGGGCGATTACGAGCTTGGTCTCGTGTATCGTCCGATTGAGGGCCTGAAGACCTATGTCAAGGGAACTAGATTCCATCGTTCCGCTTTCTGCGACGAGATGTCGTTTGCGTATTTGGGTGATCCAATTAAGCCGGAAACGGGGACGTCCCTCGATCTGGGGGTGGAGTGGACGTTTCTCAAGGAGTTCACCTTTGACGTCAACGGCTACGGCAGCTGGATGGAGGACGAGATCTTCTACGATCCGACGCCCGGCATCTGGGCGAATCGCAACATACCTGGCAAGACGCGCCGCTTTGGCGCAGACGTGGGGTTGTCGTGGTTGCGCGACAAGTTCGCCGAGGCGTCGGTTCGCTATGGAATTGTCCATGCTGAATTTGCGAGCGGCACCTATCATGGCAAAGACGTGCCATTCGTTCCGAACCACCGCATCCGCGGCGATGTCGGATACTGGATTATCGACGACCTCGAGATCAAAGGCGGTTATACGTTTGTGAGTTCACAGTATCTTGCGGAGGATTTCGGAAACGAATTCAGCAAGCTCCCCTCTTATTCGCTATTCGACGTCGGCCTGTACTATGCGCCGTCATGGGCGAAAGGCTGGAAGGCGTCGTTCGTGATGGACAACATCCTCGACCGTAACTATTGCGACTACGCGTTGGGCTGGACTGGGGGTGCTTCCTACTATCCCGCCTGTGGGCGTAGCTTCCTGTTTACGCTGTCTTACGAATTCTGATGACGGGGTTTGCCAAGAGCGCGATACTCCTTTTCCTCGCCCTGCGCGTCGGCGACTTCGTTGGCGTCGCCGCAGGGATGTGGTTCGTACCTCGATACGTGGCGCCGGAGGACATAGGAGCCGTCCTCCCCGTCACGTCTTTTGCGACGTTCCTCTCGCTTCCGATGTTCGCCTTTGCCATGACGGTGATGAAGGAGTCTGCATGCCTCGCGGCGGCTGGCGAACGGGGGCGGGTGAAGTCGCTTCTTTGCGGGGCGTTCGTCGGCGCCGCCGCGATCCTCGCGGTTGTGCTCGTCGCAGCCGCCGTTGCGGCGCCGCGGTTCCTCAAGGCGATGAGGGTCTCCGACGCATCTGTCGGGTTTCTCGTCGTCGCGGCGGCGTTTCTTGGCTGCGTCGCACCGGTTTACACCGATGCGTTGCAGTCGCTGAAACGCTTCCGCGCCATGGCCGCCGTAGAGGTCGGCGGCGCGGTCTTCCGCTTCCTCGTCATGCTCGTCGTGATGCCGTGCAGGGCGCTCGCCGGATATTTTGCGGGACAGGCGGCTCTGCCGGCGTTTCGCATCCTGGGGAGCGTAGTCGCGCTGCGAAAGGATCTCGCGGCTCGGGCTGAGCCGTATTGGGACCGCGTCGCCGCGCGGCGAATCGCGATTGCCTTCCTTGCGATATTGGCGTATCAGGGCGCGCCGATGGCGGCGTCTTTAGTCGAGCAGTCGGTTCTCCGCACTGCGCTTCCGGGCGCGGATTCCGCCGGATACTACATGGTCTCTCGCTTTTCCGATTTCCTCCACTATCTTGCCTT
>JBGUVV010000199.1:0-6199 GCA_045220525.1 Kiritimatiellia bacterium | reverse complement strand
GATCTCCGCCTGAGGCGTCAGCGCCGCAACGGAATCGACAACGATGACGTCGAGCGCGGCGGACTTCGCGAGCTGCTCGCATATGGTAAGCGCCTCCTCGCCGCTGTTGGGCTGGGAGACGATGAGGTCGTCGAGGTTGACGCCTATCTTCTTCGCATAGCCTGGGTCGAGGGCGTGCTCGGCGTCGATGAACGCGGCGACTCCTCCTGCTTTCTGCGCAGTCGCGACCACGTGCAGCGCGAGAGTCGTCTTCCCGGACGACTCCTGGCCGTAGCACTCAACTATGCGCCCGCGAGGAAGCCCGCCGACGCCAAGCGCCATGTCGAGCGAGACCGCGCCCGTCGAGATGGTCTCGACCTCCCCCACAGCCTTCTCGCCAAGGCGCAGAATCGACATCGCGCCGAACTCCTTGCGTATGGCCTTCAAGACCTCGTCAACTGCATTTGAAATGCCTTTCATTGAACTCCTCCTCTTCTTTTCTATTTCCACTTTACGAACCTACCGCCCTTCGCAAAGAGCGCGACGCGGTCTATGTGGTCAACGACAGGCCGACCCGACTCCGGCGAGCCATAGACCTCGATGACGTCGAAGCGATATCCACCTCGCCATTTGTTGGCCCTGCGCCAGGCGTTGCACGCACGGCGAAGGTTCTCCATCTTCCGCCGATCCACGCTCCTAAGGCGGCGGGCGAAAGGCGAAAGGCTGGAATGCTGCTTGACCTCGAAGAACACCATCGTGTCGCTGCTTCTCTCCCACGCCACGATGTCGATCTCGTACCGTAGGTCGCTTGCTACCGGGCGGGCATTTCGCTCGATGATTTCGTAGCCGCCGCGGCGGAGAAACTCCGCCGCGACGCGCTCGCCCCAGTCGCCGTTGCGCACGCCTACGTTCTTTGAATCAAGCCGCCCGCTCATTGCGAAACCTCCGCTGTTCCGCCTCGTATTCGGCGGTGTCGTGCGGGATGACGACGGGAATGCCAAAGCACACCACGGCCATCGACCCCGCGATTGCCTCCGAAAGCCCGATTGCCTCCGCGCCGCTCAAGAGGAAGCACGCGTGCGAATCCTCGCCTTTGCCGCGCAGGGTGCGATACACCTCGAGGGAATAGCCGTCAGACGGCTCAAGCATGTGCCGGAACCTTATTTTAGTCACGGCTTTCGCTGTGACGTGGTAAAGGCCCTTCCCGTCTTCAATCGACTCGCATTCGCCGCGCAAGACCTGGAGGAACTTGCAAAGATCGAGGAAGTCGAGCTTGACCGTGATCTTTCCCTCCCAGTCGAAGCGGCACTTGGCAGCGTCGGAGCCGTTCTCCGCGCCAGTTGTCAGCTGGCTCGCTATGCTCATCATTACGCAGCCCGACTTTATCCCGTGAGCCGGATGCACCTCCATCGTGACCGCCGACCCCGTTCCTCGCGGATTTGCGTGGTAGAGGGCGAGCCTCGGCCTTGTCAGCCCCTGGTTGGCCGCCGCGTTGTTTGTTGTTTCAGTGTCCATTTTCCCGTTCCTTTCTTTTCGTTTTTCCTTTTAGTATCCCGCCGCACGTGCGACGGAAAGCCGTTAAGCCCAGTATGACTCTTCGTCTTCGTCAAGACGCCGGCACCCAATGGCCGCCCGCAAGTCCTCGTCGCGTACGGCTTCTGAGCCGGCAAGGTCCGCAAAAGTCCTCGCAACTCTCAGAACCTTGTCGTATGCCCTTGCAGAGAGACTGAGCCTTTCCATCATGCGCACAAGCCTTTCCCTGTCAGAAGAAGAGAGTCGGCAGACATCGGCAAGATGGCGGCTTTTTACGTCGGCGTTGGTGTGCACGCCTGGCATTCCGGCATATCGCTTCGCCTGGATTGCCCTCGCCGCCATGACGCGCTCGCGTATCGCCGCGCTTGGCTCGCCCGGCTCCAGCATCGGCAGCTTTGCAGGATCGACTGGCGGAACTTCTATCTGCAAGTCGATACGGTCGAGAAGCGGCCCCGAAACACGGCTCTGGTAGCGGATTATGTCCCGCGTCTTGCAGCGGCACGCCCTGCGAGGGTCGTTGTGGTAGCCGCAGGGACAAGGATTCATCGCCGCTACGAGCATGAACCTTGACGGGAAGTCGTGCGCGGCGGCGGCTCGCGACACGCCTACATGGCCGTCTTCGAGCGGCTGCCGAAGGACTTCAAGCGCGGCCCTCGGAAACTCCGCGAACTCGTCAAGGAATAGAACCCCTCGGTGGGCAAGCGACACTTCGCCAGGTATCGGCTTGGCTCCGCCGCCCAATAGCCCTATGGAGGAAACAGTATGGTGCGGAGCGCGGAACGGCCGGCGCGTTACAAACGACCCGCCGCCCTTCTCGACCCCCGCCACAGAGTGAATCCTCGAAACTTCAAGCGCCTCCTCAACGGAAAGCGGCGGCAATATCGATGGTATCCTCCGGGCGAGCATCGTCTTTCCTGCTCCAGGACCGCCGATCATGAGAATATTGTGCCCGCCCGCGACTGCGACTTCTATCGCCTTCTTGGCGCCGAACTGCCCCTTAACGTCGGCAAAGTCGTCCCCCGAGTCGCGGTCGCGCAAGACGAGCTCCGCCAGATCCGAACGGCATGGCTCTATCGTCCTCTCTCCGTTAAGGAACTGCACGGCCTCCTGCAAAGCCCTCACCGGAATCACATCGATTCCGCTGACGACGCTCGCCTCTTCCGCGTTCTCGAAGGGCACGATCACCGCCTTGCGGCCGATGCGCCTCATCTCCACTACCATCGGGAGGACTCCCCTCACGCGGCGCACCTCGCCAGAGAGGGCAAGCTCGCCTATGAACGCAAAGTCCTCAAGCCTCCTGCAGCGGATCTTTCCTGTAGCGCTCAAAAGCCCTATCGCAATCGGGAGGTCGTAGATCGGTCCCTCCTTGCGCACGTCTGCCGGTGCAAGATTGACCATCACGTCGTATTCCTTTGCCGCGCGGAAGCCCTGGTTCTTCAAGGCGGCGGGAATCCTGTCCTTCGCCTCCTTGACCGCTTGGTCGGGAAGCCCGACTATCGCGAACTGGCTAGTGCCTATCGCAGAATAGACCTCTATTTCCACGCAGCTTGCGTCAACGCCGTTTATCGCGCCTGAATAGCATGTCGCCAACATGTCTTTGAAACCTCCTTTGCTTTTCATTTCCAGACGCAGAAATGATAGCACAGAAAAGCTCGGGAAACATTTCCCGAATCTTTCCTGAATCTTTCCCGAATCTTTCTCGAATCTTTCCCGAATCTTTCTCGGGATCAGCCATCTACGGCAAAATCGCCGTCAAGACTCGGCTTTTTTCGCAGGCTCTACGTCGTCCGGCGATATCGAAACCGACACCGACCGCCCGAGTATGTCGAGGTTGAGATGAAGCCTTGAGTCCGCGGAGTCTATGTAGCCCATGAGCCCGTAGAACGGCCCCGCGATGACCCTTACGTAGTCGCCTGCGCGAAAGACGCTTCTGCCCGGCGACAGCGAATCCGGCAGCGAAGCGTGGCGCGCGGCCCTTGCAATCATCCGCAGCTGCCGGATCATCGGCCTTGGATGCGGCACCGGTATCGCGCGCACGATGTTGTTCGTCAAGAGTATCGCCATGCGCTGCCCCGCATCCATGCGGGTGAAGACGTATCCCGGGAAGAGCGGCAGCTCCACCCTGACCTTCCGCCGCTGCACCTTGCGGACTTTAACGTAGGTCGGGAGATGGCGGAACGCCCGAAGGATGCCAAGCCACTTCACCACCTTCTTCTCGGTGCGCGGCTTTACGTGAAGGACATACCAGGCCGAGTTCAACGCGATGCAGGCGCAAAGGCCTCCCTGCCGTATATCTTCTCCATGAGGCCAAGCTTCCAGCGTATCTGCTCTGGGCCTCCGCAATACTCCATGGAAGGCTCCCACCCGAGCCTGGAGTCCCTCTCGACGAGAGGCAGCGCCGCAAGCGCGTTCGCATATTCCGCCCGCGCAGCCTCAAGCAAGGCGGGCCTGTCCCCGTTGCGGTAGGCGATTGCGCCGCGCTTGACGTTTATCGCAGTGCGCGTTGTGGCGGCGAAATACTCCCCGAGGTTCGCCATCTCAAGCGCGTTCTCCCGGCGACGGCCGGAAAGGGACTTGGCCATGCGGGCGAAGACCGCCGCGCCCGAAGAATATCCGGCCGCCATCGGCTCAAGGAGCTCTATCTCCTTCGCAAGGAACTCGTTGTCCATCCGCTCCGGCGTAAGCTGCGGCACGTAGCCTTCCTTGAGATAGTCCATGCGGCATATTCCGGCTGGCCAGTTGCTCGCGTATCTCATGCCGGGGAACTCCTTCCTCTTCACCGTCGGCCCGCCGAACGTGAACGGATACGCAGGGCCTATGCGGAACGTGCCATACTGGTTCATGTCGGAGGGCGAATAGTCGGAGTGCCTGCGGCTCCATGAATCCCAGACATCTATTGCCGCGCTTGCGTTCTCCGGCCCGAAGTCGCGCTCGGCAATCATCCTGAGATGCCTGTCGAAGGGAATGCCACCTTCCGTATAGACTTCCTTCTCAAGCTCGGCGACAAAGCTCGGCCACCATCCGAAGTGGTGGTTTTCCATTATTCCAGAAAGCCCCCACTTAGAATGCGCCGCCACGAGGCCGTCCCAGCGTTTGCGCCACTGCTGCGGGAGGGGCTGGTATGGAACAGACCCGTAGTCCCACGTAAGGCCGCCCGCGTTCGCCTGGGTATAGAGACGAAGAGAGTTCCTCTTCGCGCGCTCGGCCTCGGAGACGAAATACTTTCCGGGGCCGGGGAAGGATATCGAATAGTCTGCGGTTGGGGTGTCGATTCCGTTGCTGAGAGTTCTTCGCTCGAACATCTCGAACGTCGCCATGAGCGTTATGTCGCGCGGCAGATTGTCGATGAGCTTCATCCTGTCCTCGTAGGGCGCCCAGCCCCAGTTGTAGGTCCAGAAGACAAGCTCCATCTCCGGAGCCTTGGCTCCAATCGCGGCCTTCACCGCCCTAACCCAGTCCGGGTAGTCGGTGCACGGGAACCATCCGGCGGCGGGACGCGGGTCGCGAGGGTCCTTGTTGCGGTTGAGCACGGGCTGCACTCGCGGGTCGCGCGACGGGAACTGGCAGCTTTCGCCGACGAGGATTATCCCCTTGGCCTCCGGATAGTATCCGGCGATGCGGCCATAGGAGTTGTTGAAAGCCTCCATGCCGTCGGCAGGATGCGCAAACGCGCGGATGTATGAATAGAGATAAGTGTCGAGGCCGTATCTGGCCGCACGGCGTATGAGCGCCTTTATGTCCTGGTAGTCCTGCGCCTTGGTCTTGTCGATGTCGTCGAGAAACACGAGTATCGCCGTCATCCCGTAATGCGCCATCTGGTTGAGGTGCTCGTCTGGGAATATGTCGTTGCCATAGCCGGAGTGGGTCATCCTGGTCTCGAAGCGAGGAGTCCTCACCTCTGTTCCATTCCGCAGAAACGGGCCGCCGCGAAGCCCCATCACGTCCTCAAGGTGGTATAGGGCCTGGGCGAGCGCGCGCTCGTCCTGCGCCTGGATGGAGACGGAGCCGCTCCCAACTGAGATGGCGGCGCCATGCGGCTTGAGCGCTACGCGGTCCACCTCCGCAAAGTCGGAGACAAGCCCGGCCGAAAGCGAGTTCTCGGCGCCGAGGGCGATGCCGCGCGTCGTCACGCGCGCATCAACGCCCATCGAGACGGAGAGGAAGTCCTCGAAGTCGCGCGCGACTCTGCGCACGAAGTCGCTTGAGCTTTTCGGCAGGCAGATCGCAAAGCCGTCCTTTATCTCAAGCTCGTCCGCGCCGCATTTCGCGGAAGGGTCGCGGACGTCGCCCCTGTGAACGCATTCAAGCCTCTCCCGGAACTGGTATGGGGCCTCGGCGCAGACGCCGGAGGCAACCGATGCAATAATGGCACATGAAACTGCAAATGTCTTCATGCGCGTATTATCTAATAAAAAACGCATGAAGTCAACCAGGACCCTCGAAAGGAGGACCCTGTTGGCTCGGGCGGCTGGATTCGAACCAGCGACCAATTGATTAACAGTCAACTGCGCTACCGCTGCGCCACGCCCGAACATGCAACTTGCGAATGTGTGTATTATACCAAAACAGCCGTTCCCTGCGCAAGTGGCAATTTTTCTGGCGAAAGTTGTACAATCTCGTGGGTCAAATTGGAAAGGCAAGCTGTCGAGGTGGAGGAAGGAGGTTCTGAAGAAGAAGGACAGGGACC
>JBGUVV010000198.1:0-12637 GCA_045220525.1 Kiritimatiellia bacterium | reverse complement strand
AGCGCATACCTGAAATGAAAAACGCTCTTGTTTCGGCCGGCGTCACAGTCCTAGAAGGAGACGTGAAGACCATTCGCGCGAATGGCGTAGAAATAGACATATGCGGCATCGACGATCCCACATACATGTCGGACGACGCATGGCTCGGCCAGCTCGCCGCCGTCGCTGCCAAGACGGCCAACTCCCCACGCCTCAAGATTCTTCTCTCGCATCGCCCGGAATACTCGGGCGAATACGCGAAATACAACTTCGAACTCGTCTTCTCCGGGCACCTCCACGGCGGGCAATGGGGCATACCGGGAACGGGCCTTGGCGTTTGCGGCCCCTCGTCGGGAGGCCCGGCCATGGGGGACAGACCCCTCTTCCCGAAGCGCGCGGGCGGAGCCTATCCAATCGGGAGCAATACGACAATGGTTGTTTCACGCGGCCTCGCACGAGAGTCGACGCCTCTGCCGCGATTCTTTAACCATCCCGAAATCGTCGTTGTGAATCTAAGGCAACTGTGATTGGAGGCTTGAGAAATGAACGAAGAACAAGAGAAACTGATCGGACGCGAGTTCCGGCACTTCAAGGGAAACCTGTATCGCCTTGAGGGATTCGCCAAGGATTCCGAGACGCTTGAGGAAATGGTTGTCTATCGCGCACTATATGGCGAGCGCGGGCTTTGGGTGCGCCCCGCAAAGATGTTCTTCGAGACAATCGAGCGCGACGGAAAGACAATGAAACGGTTTGAGCCACTATGAAGCACCGTTTCTCAATCGTCCTTCTTCGCCCTGAAATCCCCCATAATACCGGAGCGATAGGCCGGCTCTGCGTGGGGCTGGGAGTGCCGCTCCATCTAGTCCGGCCTCTCGGCTTCGCCCTCGACGACAGATACATAGCCCGGGCGGGACTCGACTACTGGCCACATCTCGACGTAACGCTTCACGACACTTGGGATGAGTATCTTGAGGCGGCAAAGCCAAAGCGCATATTCTTCCTCTCGACGCACGGCGAGAAATCACTTTACGAGTGCCGCTTTTCCGAAGGCGACGCGCTTGTCTTCGGCAACGAATCGTCTGGACTTCCAAAGGACTTCTACGATCGTTACAAGGAATCGCTTTTCAAAATTCCCATGCCCGGTGAACACGCGCGAAGCATCAACCTTGCCAACGCCGTCTCCATCGCCGCATACGAGTGCTACAGGCAGCTTTCAGAAACATGACAACGAAGATGAGTTTGCGCCTCCGCGGCTCCGCGACTCCGCGTGAGGTAATCTAAAGAAAGGAAAAAACAATGAAGAAGAACCTTGGAAAGAAGAACTGGATGTTCCCAATGCCGGTGTTGATGATCGGCACTTACGGGGAGGACGGCACTCCTGACGTGATGAACGCCGCATGGGGCGGGATCACGCTCGAGGACGAGATAACGATCTGCATCGATACCTCGCACAAGACCTGGGCTAACATCGCCGCTCGCAAAGCGTTCACCGTCGCCTTCGGCACAGCGGACAAAGTTGCGGCTTGCGACTATCTCGGCATCGTCAGCGGCAACAAGACCCCCGAAAAGGTCAAGAAGAGCGGGCTTACCGTCGCGAAGAGCGAATTCGTCGACGCTCCGGTCGTAAACGAGCTGCCGCTCGTCCTCGAGTGCGAGCTCGTCTCAATGAACGAGGATAACTGCAACGTCGTCGGCAAGATTGTCAACTGCGCGGTCGAGGAGGAGGCGCTTACCGACGGCAAGCCCGATGCGGCGAAGATGAAACCTCTCTGCTTCGACACCTGCCAGCACGTCTATCGTCTGATGGGCGAAGTCGTCGCCAACGCATTTTCCGTTGGAAAAGAGCTTGCATGACAGACTTGACCGAAAAGACACTCTCCACGCAAAACAGAGTCGTTTTTCTCGACTACCTGCGTGTCGTCGCCTGCTTCATGGTTATGGCGATACACTCTGCCGAGCCGTTCTATCTCGGCGGTGAAGCGCCGAACATCACGGCGATTGCGAGCCGGTGGGATATATTCTGGATTACGCTTGCGGAGTGTCTCTGCCGCGTCGCCGTGCCGCTATTCGTCATGGCTTCGTCGTATCTTCTCTTCCCAGTGAGGCGTCCAACAGGAGAATTCTTCAGGCGGCGGCTCGTGCGTGTCGCCGTGCCGTTCGCTGTATGGGCGGCGGCATACATAGCGGCGGCAGGCGGAAAATGGGGGCCGTTGCTTTTCAACTTTCCGGACGAAGGCGGCCACCTCTGGTTTGTGCCGATGCTGCTGGGCCTTTACATTCTCATGCCGCTTCTCTCGCCTTGGGCCGAAAAGGTCTCGGAGCGAGAATTGCGCGGATGGATCGTTCTCTGGCTTTTCACGACGACGTTTCCATTTTTGCGGCGGCTGTGGGAGGTGAAGTTCGGAGAGCCGCCATTTGGCGCCGTGCCATATCTCTACGGAGAATGTCCCTGGAACATGTTCGGCACGTTTCACTACGTGAGCGGTTTCATAGGCTACATGCTCCTTGGCTTCTGGTTCCGCAAGTTTGTCGCTGAACGCTCATGGACGAAAACACTCGCAAAAGCAGCGCCGCTATGGATTGCCGGCGTTGCCGTCATTGGTCTTCCGTTCTTCTTCTACACGGACAAGTTCCCGTTCGCCGCGCCGTATGCGCATGCAGTGAAGATGGAGATGAGCATAGAGTATTGCTCCCTCGGCGTTGCGCTGACAACATTTGGCGTGTTCATGGCAATGCGAAAGTTCATTTTAGGCGGCGCGTTTTACGCCCGCGTCATCCGCCCGGTCTCCGAGGCGAGCTATGGGATGTATCTTCTCCACATGTTCATTCTGGCGCCCGTGTCGGCCAGGTTGATTCCGCATCTCTCAACTCCTCTCGCCATCTTGGGCACAGCGGCGATCACGTTTGCAGGATCGGCATTCCTAGCGCTTCTTCTGCGCAGAATACCCGTCGTCGGGAAATGGATTTGCTGAAAGTTGCGGAAATTGTGTGGTATAATACGACCATGAAAAAGACAACCATCATAACGGCACTAACGCCCATCAAGCCGTTTGCACTATCGTGGCTTGCTGTGTCGATGGCGGTAATGTCCGTCTTCGCCGAGCCGTACTGCGGAGTCGAGAACCTACCTGACCTCGTAAAGTGCCTACCCGCGCCGCCGAAGCCGGGCAGTGCGGATTTCGCCCGCGACGTCGCACGCTACGAATGGGGCAAGGCGCAGCGCAAGGATCCCGAACGCGCCGCGTTGGCGAGGCGCGACGCCGTCTGGTCCTTCGGCACCGTGGCGGACGCATTCTCCAAGCCGTTCGGAATGGAGATATCCCCGACGAACACGCCAATGATCTGGAAAGTCCTGGAAGACAGCCTGTCCACAACGGACCAGATGCGCGTCGCCCCAAAGGCGTTCTTCCACAGACGCCGTCCGTTCGCGTATTTCAACGAGGAACCGCTATGCCCCAAAGAGGACGGCGTATGGCGCGACGAGGGCAGCTATCCCTCCGGCCACACGCTGAGAAGCATGGTCGCCGCGCTTGTCCTCGCGGAGATCAATCCGGCGAAGGCCGATGAAATCTTCATTCGGGCAATGCAATATGGCGAGAACAGGGTGATTGCCGGTGCACATTGGCAGAGCGACGTTGACATGACGCGCCTCGCCGCCGCAATCGGGTATTCGCGTCTGCAGACACTACCGGCATTCCGCGCTCAGATGGACATTGCAAAGGGCGAATTTGCCGCGCTCTCGAAGAACCGTTCCCCCGTCCGCGAATAGAACCTTTCATGATGCAAAGATGATGTCATGCCATAAAGGACAAGGAATAAGAATGGACGGAATGACGCTTGAAGAACGCACGGAATACGCCGCGAAGCGCAAGAGGGAAATGAACTGCTGCCAAGCGGTGCTTGTCGCATTCGCCGACAGGCTCGGAAAGAGCGAGGACGAGTTGCTGCGCCTCGGATCCGGCTTTGGATCAGGCATGGCTACGATGGAGGGAACGTGCGGTGCGCTCGTCGGCGCAATCATGGTCTCGTCGCTTCTCTCGCCTGACGGAGAGGCACGAAACAACTCCCGCGCCATCATGTCGCGCTTCAAGGAACTCTGCGGCGGCGCCACCATCTGCCACGACCTCAAAGGGGTAGGCACAGGCAAGGTGCTTTGCAGCTGCGAGGACTGCGTCCGCAACGCCGTGCTCGCGGCAGGGGAGACGGGAAGGCGGTGATTCTGAGCCACAAAGGGCAGGAGAAACAGGAGAATGACGGAAGAAGAATCAAAAGCGAAGTGTGATGCTATGCAGCAAATCACATTAAATCACATGAAATCAAGTGGCCTAGTTTTAGAAAAAGACTGGAAGCTCTTCCGCAAACGGCTTCCCGGATGGCAGGAGCGCCACATGCAGTCGCTTCTTGACGAGTATGCTGCAATCATTGCCGCCGATGCCAAACCGTCGACGAAGTTCTGGAAGCTAGAGGAGCGGCTGAAGAAGGATGTGAGGCATGTCGGGGTCCTGGCAAGAATGAGCCGCTCAAGTATGCGCCTCAACTTGCTGTGCCTTCTCCACGAGAAAGCCATCACGATGTCAGACCTTGACGGCTTCAGCGACGAGCTGAGAATGTCTCTAGACAGACAATCGCACGGCTGACATTGTATTTGTTATAATATGCGTTGTTGAAACGAGACCTGCGAAAGGCTTATGCCGCATGAAGAAGACTCGTGAGTTGGATGTACGTGGAACGCTTGTGCGTGTCATGAAGATTGATGGTGAGGATTATGTCTGCCTTACCGATATGGCGAAACTCAAGTCGGAAGACCCAAGTTTCACCATCAACCACTGGATGCGTAACCGCATGACGATTGAGTATCTTGGCCTGTGGGAGGAGCTTTACAATCCGAATTTTAAACCTACCGAATTCGGTAGGTTTAGGGAAGAAAGCGGACTAAACTCTTTTACATTGAGTCCAACAAAGTGGATTCAAAGCGTAAATGCCATCGGCATTGTTGCACAGTCCGGTCGCTATGGCGGAACATACGCCCGAAATGACATTGCCTTCAAGTTTGCGGCGTGGCTGTCGGTCGAATTTGAGTTGTACCTCGTCAAGGAATTCCAGCGGCTCAAGGCAGGAGAAGCAGGAGGATTTGAAGGATTGATTGCAGCCACAAAGAACAGGAGTGACAGGAGTGGAGGGGTGGATAGGTTTTTAGCCACAAAGGACAGGAGAAACAGGAGATTTGGAGGATTGGTTTTAGCCACAAAGAACAGGAGATACAGGAGAGGTAAGATAAGTTATGAAAACCGATTTCGAAAAGTTCAGGAAATGGCGTCGCTGTCAGGTGGCGTGGGCGATAGTGCTAATTGTTTTGGCGATTGCAAATATCGTGTTGTCTGCTCTTCGCAATTCGAGCAACAACGGCAGTTTGGTTGTTTGCATTGCTGGACTTATTGTAGCATGCACGAGCTTAAAAACCTATAGCTATTCTTGTTGCCCGCATTGCGGAAAGTCCGCCATGTCAAAATGGTCAGGACGCGACGCCGCAGGCCGCAATTGTGCCAAGCGAATTGCGAAACGCTTGCCGATTCTTTGCTTTAATTGCGGTCAAGAGATTGATACAAATTAAAAATACCTTCCTCAACTCAAGGTTAAGCAAAGAGCATGATAAAAACATTGCAGCGAAAAGCATGAACTTCAGATACGGCAAGAAGGAGATGGAATACCTCAAGTCGCGGGATAGGCGACTTGGGGAGGTAATTGACCAGATCGGGCGCATCCGCTGGACGGTCGAGCCTGACCTATTTTCGGCAATCGTTCAGAATATCGTCTCGCAGCAGATTTCTGGCAAGGCGGCAGAGTCGATTCTTGCAAGGGTCGGCGAACTACTCGGGGAGATTACTCCGAAGTCCGTCGCAAAAACCGACATACAGGCTTTTCGCGGTTGCGGCGTTTCGCAGCGCAAGGCGGAATACATCAAGGACTTCGCCGCCAAGGTCGTGTCGGGCGAGCTTGACCTTGACGCCGTTGCCAAGATGCCTGACGCAGAGGTGATCGCCGCGCTCTCGTCACTGCGCGGCATCGGCGTGTGGACGGCTGAAATGCTCTTGCTCTTCACGTTGCAGCGTCCGGACGTCTTGAGCTACGGCGACCTCGGAATCCATCGCGGGATGCGGATGGTCTATCGCCACCGCAAGATCACCAAGGCGCTTTTCGCGAAATACCGCCGCCGTCTTTCGCCCTGCGGCAGCGTTGCAAGCCTCTACTTCTGGATGGTTGCCGGCGGCGCCATCCCAGACCTCACCGACCCAGCCGGTGGAACGCAGAAATGAACTAAGGAGGATCGAGCAATGACGACATGTAAACTGGTAATGCCCGGCGACATGAACCACTACGGTTTTCTCTTCGGCGGGAAAATGCTGATGTGGGTGGACGAGGTCGCATGGATCGCGGTCAGCGAAGACTATCCGACGCTCCACTTCGTCACAGTCGGAATGAGCGAAGTGAAATTCAAGAAGAGCGTCCACCCGAAATCCGTTCTGCGATTCGAGGCGCAGCGGCAGGCGACAGGACGGACATCCGTCACGTATCATGTCGACGTGTTCTGCCGTCAGATCGAGTCACGTGACGAGGAAATCGTATTCTCCACCGACATCACCTTCGTCTGTGTTGACAACAACGGCGCCAAAACGCCGATCAAGCCATGACGCTCTGCATGGTGTCCAACAATGACAAGCATCGACATTTGGTATAATTCACATCAACGAAAGGAAATGAAATGGTGATTGCAACTGTTTTGGCGGCAGGGCTACTGCCGGTGATTCCGCAGCCGACGCAGTGGACGCCCGCAGAGGGCGAGTGCGACATTGCCACGGCAAGCGTGTCTGTCGCGGTGTGCGCAGACTCCGGTCTCGGCGAGGAAGGATACACCATGAAGATCTCGCCCGGCGGCATAAAGATCGTCGCCGGTGGTGAAACCGGTCGCGTGTGGGCGTGGCAAACCATCGCGCAGTTAAAGGCGGCTGGCGCAAAGGCGCCGTGCGGCGACATCCGCGATGTGCCGAAGTACCGTCTGCGCGGGTTCGTGATTGACGTTGCGCGCATGTACCACTCGATGGACTTCCTGCGTGATGTTGCGCGGACGATGTCGTACTACAAGATGAACACACTGCATGTCCACCTAAACGACAACGAGATCGCCCCGAGGGACAAGCCGGACGTAGATTGGTCGAAGATGTACGCGGCGTTCCGGATGGAGTGCGAGACGTATCCCGAGTTGACGGCGAAGGATGGGCACTACACGAAGAAGGAGTTCCGCGAGTTCATGCTCTTCTGCAAATCGATCGGCGTCACCGTGGTGCCCGAGTTCGACGTGCCCGCGCATTCGCTCGCATTTACGCGCGTCAAGCCCGAGTTCGCGTCAACCGCGTATGGCGCGGACCACTTCGACCTCTCGAAGTCCGACCAGATACTTGCATGGCTTAAGCCTCTTTTCGCCGAATACCTGACGGGCGCCGAGCCCGTCTTCGCAGGGCCATACATGCATGTCGGAACAGATGAATACAACAAGAAGGACGCAGAGAAGTTCCGCGCCTTCACGGACTCGATGCTCAAGATGGTCGCGGACTTCGGATACAAGCCCTGCGCGTGGGGGGCGCTCACGCATGCCAGCGGGAAGACTCCCGTCGTCGCGAGCAGGGACATCACGATGGACATCTGGTACAATCCGTACTACCAGCCGGCAGAGGCGCTGGCCGCCGGATACACGATCGTCTCGGTGCCAGACTGCCTCGTGTACATCGTCCCGTACGCCGGCTACTACTACGACTACCTGAACTGCAAGAACCTCTACGAATCTTGGGAGCCGCGCATCATCGGGAAATACACAGTGCCGGCCGAACACATGGACAAGCTCGCGGGCGGCAAGTTTGCGCTCTGGAACGACTGCCTTGGAAAGAAGAAGAGCGGCGAGCGCTATACGGAGTCGGACAACTGGGACCGTATCTATCCCGCGATGCAGACTCTTTCGCAGAAGATGTGGACTGGCACGCGCCCAGACCAGACGTGGGAGCAGTTCGCCGCGCTTGCCGACGCGAAGCGCGAGCCGACGGGCGTGAAGTCGAGCCATAAGACGACGCTGTCGAAACAGTGACATGTCCGGAGCAATGCTCCGAACAAGGGAGCTCGCCCCCAACGCAGTCAAAACCATGTCATGCTGACTACATACATCATTGGATCGCTGGCGCTCATCGTGAAGCCCGGACCGGATCTGACCTGCACCATCGCGACGGCACTGTCGGACGGCAAGGCCCGCGCCGCCACGTTGATGCTCGGGCTAATCGCCGGATGCTGGATCTGGATACTTCTTCTGACTGCAGGCGTCGCCTCGTTCTTCACAGACCATCCGACAGTCATGACCGCTATCCAGATCGCCGGCGCAGCTTACATCGCGTATCTCGCGTACAGCGCGTTCGCGGACGCCATCCGCAGCTTCCGCGCCACGTCGCCCGACGCGCTTCGTCCAGCTACGGCCCGCGACGTGCGGCTTTTCTTTCGCGGAATCGCAATGTCGATGTCAAACCCGCTGACGATTCTCTTCTTCCTCGCGTTCCTGCCAAGTTTCACGACTTCAAATTCAAGCCTCTCGCCGGCCGTGCAGACGCTTCTCCTTGGCACCCTCTTCTGCGCACTCGTGCCGTTCATATATCTTCCGGCGATTGTTGCGGCGGACTTCTTCCGCTCGCGGCTTGTCGGATCGGTGAAGGCAACGGCATACCTAAAGCTCGTATCAGCCGTAATGCTCGCCGCCGTCGTCGCAGTCCTGGCGGGCAAGATCGTCGTCTGACATATAATCGCAGCGCGGCCAAGACCCTGTCCATGTGATAATCCGCCCGAGTCCATCCTTCGAATCGGGGTGAAACTGCGACGAGGGGCATTTACGATTTATGCGATAGCTTTTATCTATCGCATGGTCACAAAACTTCCAATTACCCTTTGGGCAACGCGGCATAGTACAATACACAGCGTCAACCACCGAAAGGAGAAAACACATGAGCACCGAATACAAAAACAGCAAAAACGGAAACCGCGGATTCTTCAGCAACTCAATCCTGCTCGCAGGAGCGGTCGCGGCAATCGGCACGGCATACGGAGGCGTTCCGCTCAACAACCTGCAGGGAACCGGAGGCATCGCCTTCAACCCGCTCGCATACACAGCGGGGCGCCCCTGGGACGGCGGCGAGACTAACGCCTTGAACGGCATCGTATCGAAGCCGCAGGTCGGCGCATGGTACGTGAACCTGACAGACGCCGACATCAACTGGTTCGCACTAGGCGCGGCAGTGACGTTCCTCGACAGGCTCGAGATATCCGGCGGCTACGCAGGCATCAACGCCCACAATTACGGCGACAACTCCATCAGCACGTACAACGTCGGCGCGAAGCTGCGCGTCCTGGACGAGAACGCGTTCGACACATCCTGGGTGCCGGCGGTCGCCGTCGGCGGAGTGTACAAGTACACCGACTCCGAGACTGTCGATGCGCTTGGCCTCCGGCACAGCGGCGCCGATGCATACGTGGTCGCGTCTAAGCTAATCAAGGAAACGCCGATACCGGTGCTGCTTTCCGTCGGCGGACTCGCATCGGACGAAGTCGTCTATGGCGTCGTCGGTCACAACAAGTACGGTGCGGCGGCCTTCGCCAACATCGACATAATCCCCATCGAACAGGTTGCGCTTGGCTTCGAGTACAAGCAAGGCGTCCATGTCGGCGACGGCATCACCAACCACGACTACTTCGACGGACACGTCGCATGGTTCGTGACGGACGCCCTGACGCTCGTCGGCGCATACGCCTACACCGGCGACAAGGACAAGTTCTACCGCGACGGCAGCACGCGCCGCCTCGGCGTTGGCGGTGGCTTCGTCCTCAGTCTCCAGTATCAGTTCTGACGAGAGACTTTCGGCGGAGGCAGTGGGGTACGCCCCCCGCACTTCACTGCCTCCGCCATTCGACAATATGCCAGACAACGGGAAGCTCGTCCATGCGCTCGATGCGCATTTCTTCGCCCCGCTGCGCCGCCCGCGCACGCGGCGCGTTGGCGTTGAACTGGAATTGCCGATCTGGAACCAGACGCCCGGCGCGGCAACCGATTTTGACGCCGTCCATGCAGCAACCGAAGAATTCCTGTCGCGCTTCAACTTCCCAGACACGGCCTTTGACGACATGGGGGCGCTCTACCGTGCCCGCGACGCCAAGACGGGTGATGAACTGTCCTTCGACTGCTCCTTCAACACGCTGGAGATTTCGTTTGGTCCCGATGAGAACCTGACCGCTGTGCATCGCCGCTTCCGCGCCTACTACGCTGCCTTGCAGGAGGCGTTCGAGCGGCGCGGCCACGCGCTTACAGGCATGGGCATCAATCCGCGCTGGAGGGAGAACCGCCCTGAACCGATCGGCAACGGTCGCTATCGGATGCTGCTGCATCACCTGAAGTCCTATTCGAAGTACGGAGGAGCGCCGCGTTTCCACGACCACCCTGATTTCGGATTGTTCTCCTGCGCCTCGCAGACGCAGATTGACGTTGATGAAGAGACCGTCATACCCGTCATCAACACGTTCAATCTGCTGGAGCCGTTCAAGGCAGTGCTGTTCGCCAATTCGCCGTTCGGCGAACGCGGGGAACTCCTATGCGGACGTGATCGGCTTTGGAGTCAGAGCTTGCACGGCCTCAATCCCCACAACTGCGGCATGTACGGCGTCACGGTCCGGTCGCTGGCGGACGTCATGGGTTATCTGGAATCGACCAGTATCTACTGCGTCGAACGCGGCGAACGCTACGTCAATTTCGCTCCTGTCCCACTCCGCGACTATCTGCAGCTCGGAAACGTAGTGGGCGAATACTGGGACGCGGCGGCGAAGACACACCGCAAATGCCTTATTTCGCCACTCCCCTCCGACGTCGCCTGGTTGCGCCCGTTCAAGTTCGAGGACCTCACGCAGCGCGGAACGGTGGAGTTCCGTTCCGTCTGCGAACAGCCCGTTCGGGAGGCGTTCGCCCCCGCCGCGTTCCATGCGGGGCTTGCCGAACGCGTGGCGAAATTGTCCGACCTTCTTGCAGGCGACACGATCCTTTACGGACATGGCTACGGCGCGATGGAGCTGCGCAGCCTGATGATCCAAAGCGACTGGCCGTCATTTATCGACCGCCAGGCACTATCCGTGCAGCTTCACCGCATCCTGGACGTGGCGGAGGAGGGACTTGCCCGGCGCGGTTTCGGCGAAGAGCCACTTCTCGCGCCGCTTCGCCGCCGCGCCGACACTCTCACGAGCCCGGCCCGCGAACATCTCGCGCGCCTTGCGCGCGGCGAGCCCATCGAATCAATCGCCATCGACTACGGTTCAGCAGAGGAGCGACGCCATGCTTGACGTTCGCGAACCCAGACTGCGCCCTTTCGCGCTCGAGGGGAACTTCGGACTCGAGCGCGAGGCGTTGCGTGTGACGGGGACGGGGCGCATGGCGCAGACGCCGCACCCCTTCCCGCCAGACCATCCCCGAATTGTCCGCGATTTCTGCGAGAACCAGACCGAGATCAACACCGGCGTCCACGCGACGGCGGAGGCGGCGATCGAAGATCTGAAGGGGATCGACGCGGCGATCCGTACGGTAATCGCGCAACGAGAGGAATACCTTTGGACGAATTCAAATCCGCCGCCCACACTTGCGGAAGACGAAATCGTTCCCGCGAAGTTCGACGGCCCACTCGCCGGGAAATCGGCCTACCGCGAATACCTCGCCACGAAGTACGGCAAGCAACTCATGGCATACTGCGGTATCCATGTCAATTTTTCCTTCGGCGCACGGCTCGTTGGTGCGGCAAGGGTGAAACGCGATGAACTCTATCTCCATGTCGCAGCGCAATGCGTGAAATGGGGATGGGCGATTGTCGCGCTGACGGCGGCAAGTCCACGCAACGGCTACGCGAGCGTGCGCTGCTCGGAGAACGGCTACTGGAATCCGTTCGTGCCAATCCTCGACTTCTCAAGCGTGCGGGCATACGCGAAGAGCATTGCGCAATACGTGCAGGACGGACAACTCATCGCGCCCAGCGAACTCTACTACCCCATACGGCTCAAGCCGCGTGGCCCGAACAATCTGCTGTCGCTTGTCGAAAACGGCATTGACCACATCGAGGTGCGGTGCGTCGATCTGAATCCCATGACGGGCGGGCTTGTGGACGTGCGCGATGTGGAATTCATCCACCTGTTCTTTCTCTGGTGCGCGGCGCAGGAACACGAGACGCTTACCGCCGAAAGGCAGCGGGAGAGCGTCGCGGCGTTCAAGGCGGCCGCGCGGCTCGACTTCGACTGGACGCCGGTCGGAGAGTTGCTGGAGCGGATGGACGAGTTCTTCGCCGCCTCCGCGGGGTGGCCCGCAGCATTTCAGCGCATCCTCGCGTATCAGGCGGAGAAGGTCTATTCACCCGAAAGGCGCTATGCCCGCATGGAGGCGTGCCATGTGTGAGTTGCTCGGATTTTCATCGCGGAAGAGGCGACGGCGAAACGACCTGTTGCGCGAGTTCTACTCCCATGCGGAGGCGCATCCGCACGGGTGGGGCCTCGCACGCTTCCTCGACGGCGGCGCGCCGTCGATTGAGAAGGAGCCTGTCTGCGCCAC
>JBGUVV010000197.1:0-4354 GCA_045220525.1 Kiritimatiellia bacterium | reverse complement strand
GGTCCCTGTCCTTCTTCTTCAGAACCTCCTTCCTCCACCTCGACAGCTTGCCTTTCCAATTTGACCCACGAGATTGTACAACTTTCGTTTTCAATAAAAGAAACGCGGCATTTCAAATAACAATATGGTATAATATATGCTGATGCAACCTTCAAAGGCAAATGTCGTCGTCGCCATACCGACGAACGGAAACGACGGACGCGAGCAGATGTCCGGCGTGTTCGACTATGTCAACGGTCACACCAACTGGGCCATCCAGCTCATCAACGCGCGCACAGACATTGCCGACGGCAAGTTCGAAAACGCCCTTGAGAACGCCAACGGGCTGATCCTGTCCATAGCATACGGTAGCGCCTGGTCGGCAGACAGGATACTCAAGGGCAACTCAAAGCTGAAGATGGTCGTGACGAACGACCATCTTGTCCCCATGTTCGCGACTTGCCATCGCTGCCGCACGATGCTAATCGACAGCGTATCCGTGGGGAAGGACGCCGCGCACTACTTCAACTCGCTGGGCCGATTTGCGTCATACGGCTTCGTGCATGGCGCAATCCGCTATCCGTGGTCGGTCGAACGCGAAGAGGGCTTCCGCTCCGCCCTGCCGCGAAAGGCCCCTCTCTTCGTCTTTCCGGAATTGTCGTCCGCCACTGCGCCGAACGACGCCATCTCGCACATGATCCCGCTCGAAGAACTTGGCAGATGGCTTGAAGGGCTTCCAAAGCCAGTCGCCGTGTTCGGGGCGAACGACAAGTTCGCGATGGAAGTGCTGACGGCCTGCGAACAACGCGGCATCAAGGTGCCGCAGCAGGTGTCGGTCGTCGGGTGCGACAACGATCCGCTCGTCTGGAGAAACGCACGTCCACCGCTTTCAAGCTTCCAGCTGCCGTTCCGCGAAGTCGGCTACAAGGCGGCGCAGACGCTTGACCGGCTGATGCGCAACAGGAACCCGCCGCAGAGAACGGTCCGGGTAGCCGGCACGCGGCTGTTCGAGCGCGAGTCCACCGTGCACGTCCCGCCGGCGACTGCACTTGTGGAGAAGGCGCGCGCCTACATCGCCGAGCACGCCTGCGAAGGCATTCGCGTAGATGACGTAGCCTTGAATCTCGGCGTGTCGCGCAGCCTACTCGACCTGAGGTTCCGGCAGGTGTGCGGCAAGTCCGTCCTCGCGGACATCCTGGACGTGCGTCTTGCAGAAGTGCGGCGGCAGCTCGCCAAGACCAGCCACACGATCCTACGCATCGGCCATGACTGCGGCTTTAACGACCCGGACAACCTGAAGAGGCTCTTCAAGGCGCGCTACGGAATCTCAATGCGGCAGTTCAGGCACGGCGGAGCCACTGTCCGGTAAAGGACGCGGCGCAGGCACGGACGGTCTCTACGGGGCCTTCGCAGACGAGCCTGCCGCCGGAGTCGCCGCCGCCGGGGCCGAGATCGACGATCCAATCCGCGCATCTGATGACGTCGGTGTTGTGCTCGATGACGACGATGGTGTTGCCCTGGTCGCGCAGCCCGAGGAGGATTTTCATGAGCTTCGCGACGTCGTCGAAGTGGAGGCCCGTGGTCGGCTCGTCGAGGAGGTAGAGAGTCCGCCCCGTAGCGCGGCGGGAAAGCTCGGTCGAGAGCTTTATGCGCTGCGCCTCGCCGCCGGAAAGCGTAGTCGCGCTCTGGCCGAGCTGGACGTAGCCGAGCCCGACGTCTGCGAGGGTCTTCAGCTTCCTCGCAAGACTTGGAACCTTCGCAAAGAAGTCGCACGCCTCCGCAACGGTCATCGCAAGGACATCCGCGATGTTCTTGCCGCCGTAGGTGACTTCAAGAGTCTCTGCATTGAACCTCTTGCCGCCGCACTGCTCGCATGGGACATAGACATCCGGAAGGAAGCTCATCTCAAGCTTCTGCACGCCGTCGCCGCCGCACACCTCGCAGCGCCCGCCCTTCACGTTGAACGAGAACCGCCCCGCCGTGTATCCGCGTGCCCTTGCTGCGGCGGTCTGAGCGAAAAGCTCTCGGATCTCAGAGAAGAAGCCGACGTATGTTGCCGGATTGGACCGAGGGGTGCGGCCGATGGGAGACTGGTCGATCTCGATTACCTTGTCGATCTTTTCAAGGCCGGTGAGCCGCCTGAACTTCCCTGGCACCGCCTTCGAGCCGTGGAGGCGTTGCATCGCGGCGCGTTTGAGGGTTTCGTCGACGAGAGTCGATTTGCCAGAGCCGGAGACGCCGGTCACGCACGTGAACGCGCCAAGCGGGAAGCGCACCGTTATGTTCTTGAGGTTGTGCTCGCTCGCCCCGCTGATCGTGATGAAGCCCGCCTTGCCGACCTGCGGCCGAGCGGCACCGTCCCCCTCCACCTTCCGCCGCCCCGAAAGATAGTCGGCGGTGAGGGAGCTTGCCTTCAAAAGCCCGTTGAAATCGCCTTGATAGACGACCTTCCCGCCTTCGCGGCCCGCGCCGGGGCCGAGGTCGATTATGTAGTCGGCAGCCCGCATCATCTCCTCGTCGTGCTCGACGACGACGACGGTGTTGCCCCTGTCGCGCAAGTCCTTGAGAGTGGATATGAGCCTGTCGTTGTCCCTCGGGTGGAGGCCGATCGTCGGCTCGTCGAGGACGTATAGAACGCCCGTAAGCCCGGAGCCAATCTGCGTGGCAAGCCTTATGCGCTGCATCTCTCCGCCGGAGAGCGTCGCCGACGCGCGGTCGAGCGTAAGGTAGTCGAGGCCGACGTCAAGGAGGAACTGCAGCCTGCGCACGATTTCCGCAAGGATGTCGCGAAGGCCCTCAAGGCGGGCGGAGCCGACGGCTCCGACTGCCGCGCCCTGGCCGCCTATGCCGCGGAAGAACTCAAGCGCCCGGCCGACCGGCATGGCCATCACTTCGGCAATCGTCTTTCCGGCGACGGTCGCCGCGCGGGAGAATTCGTTCAGCCTTTCGCCGTGGCACGACGGGCAGACCCTGTAGCTCTGATACGCCTCGTATTTCGCGCGAGTCTCGTCGTCCTCCGCTTCCTCAAGGCGCTTCTTGAGAGTGGCGAGCACTCCCTCGAAGGGCCTGTCAACGGAGCGCCACGGCAGCACGAGGTCGTCCTTGAAGCCGTGCATCAGGTCGTGGCGGAACTTCGCCGGAAGCTTTTCGTAGGGCGTGGAAAGCCTGACCTTGTATTGGCTTGCGATCTGCTCAAGGAGCGCGTTGTAGTACATGATCGCGTTGTGGCCAGCCCGCCGCCACGGATGTATGCACTCCCTGAGGGGCAGGGTCCTGTCGGGGACGACGAGGCTCTCGTCGAAGTAGTAGAGCTGCCCGAGGCCGGCGCAGTCGGGGCAGGCGCCGAACGGAGAGTTGAAGGAAAAGGAGCGCGGCTTAAGCTCGCTGAAGCTAAGCCCGCAATCGACGCAAGCGTTAAGCTCGCTGTAGGTGACCTCCCCTCCGTCGCCGTCCATGCGCTGCACCGAGAGCATCCCGCCGCCGGTCTTGAGCGCAAGTTCCACGGAGTCCGTAAGCCTTGTGCGGTCCGTCGGCAGGACGAGCCTGTCGATTACCGCGTCGATGTCGTGCTTGCGCTTTCCGTCAAGCTCCGGCGTCTCGTCGGCGAGGAAAATCTTTCCGTCGATCCTGACGCGCGAAAAACCGTTGCGCCGCAAGGTTGCCAGTGTGTCCTCATGCCGCCCCTTCTTGCCCCTCGCGACCGGCGCAAAGACAATCGCCTTCATCGCCCCGCAGGCGAGGATGGAATCGACTATCTGCTCGGCGGACTGCCGCGTGACGGGCTTTCCGCATTTCGGGCAGTGCGGCACGGCGACCGCGCCGTAGAGGATTCGCAGGTAGTCGTGTATCTCCGTCACGGTCGCGACGATGGAGCGAGGGTTCCCGCTCGTGGTGTGCTGCTCGATGGAAATCGCCGGGGACAGACCCTCTATCTTCTCGACGTCCGGCTTCTCCATCCTGTCGAGGAACTGCCGCGCATATGCAGAAAGCGATTCGACATAGCGGCGCTGGCCTTCCGCATAGAGCGTGTCGAAGGCCAACGACGACTTTCCTGAGCCGGAGAGCCCCGTTACGACTGTAAGCGAATTTCGCGGTATCGTGACGTCTATCCCGCGCAGGTTGTGCACTTTAGCGTTTTTTATCTTTATGTCCATGGCATCGCTTCCTAAGTAGGGAATTATACCATAAAATCAGCATCAAAAAGTGAAGCCATCAAAGAGGCGGACAATTTGTCTCGATTTGAGCCACAATGTCGCGCGCGTGGAGCGGTTAAAGCCGTTTTCTCGCATGGCATGACATTTGCAGTATGTCGGCAGTGGCAACAAAGAAAGGAGCCAAGACATGAATACGATAATGAATATAGATCCGTGGGGCT
>JBGUVV010000196.1:0-5829 GCA_045220525.1 Kiritimatiellia bacterium | reverse complement strand
AGGTGTTTCTTAACGACATGGTATAGGTGTTGCCTTTTCCTGGATCAAGGACGAGTGTGCCAGATCCAGACAACTTTCCGTCCTGGAGAACTGCGCCCTCTCCCGCCAATGTCAGCTCGGAACCTGCATTGATTGCAACGGCACCGTCAATGGCGTTATAGATGGTTACAGGCGCAACCGAGCCTACTACGACTCCATTAGCAGCAGTGATCTTGTCGCCGGTCAGAGTGTATTCGGTATCCTTGGCGACAAACGAAGCGGATTTTACACTCTTTTCGCCATCAACGGTTACCGTCACTTCGCTGAGCGGTGGCGTTCCCTGCGAGAATGAAACGTCAAGACCATCGGTGCTGCCGGTCTTTCCGTTGAACTGAGTGGCAGACCATGTTCCGCTTGCGCCAGTCCACTCAGGCGAGAATATGTCTCGATCGCTTAGCACGATGCCGCCATCAACCGTTGCGGAAACGGAGAAGCCTGAGTTTTCGGGCAGGCCAGTGACCACTACGCGGTAGGCTGGAACCCCGGCAGGGGCGATCTGATACGTGCCGGACTCAATTACACCCCCGCTGACCAGCGAGGACACATCCACGATAATCGTGCCTGCAACTATAGAACCGAACGAAATCGTCGGCTTGGCATCATAGGAATAAGCGAGCGTCGCCCCCTCGTCAACCGTAACAGATCCGAGCGTCGTGGCAGTTGACACGAAAACGGTTCCTTCGTGGATGGCAAATGTGCCTTGGTAGCCGGAAAGATCGCCATTCAGGTTGAGCGTTCCGTCTCCCCACTTTCCTATTGGAGCGTTAGAGTTGTAGCTTGTTATCCCCAGATCAAAGTCAAGAGTCGAGTTCTCGCCAACGAAAATACCAAATCCGACGGTTGTATCATCGTGGATATGTATCTTGCCATTGCTTTCTGCTGCGCCGTTTATGACAGCACTTACAGAACCATTGGTTGAAGCCGGGACATATATCTGTTCGCTACCCTGGACAGCACCGCCATGCATGCGGAACGTCGAGCCGCCATTGACCACTTCGCTGAAATATGACGTAAGTGTAGCACCTGGTTCAAGTGTATAACGTCCGCGATAATATGTCGTGCCACTTCCATACGGATAAAGATTCATTACCGTCCCAGCGTCAATGCGAATGTCGGTTGTCGATACAATCTGCGCCCCCGACCATCCTGTCAGATCATGCTGGTAGAAATCCACCTCTGCTCCGTTTGCCACCTCAAAGATAGGAGCTGTTGAATTGGCTCCGAGATTAACGGAGCTCGCGTTGCCGCTGTATTTCAAAATGTGCTTACCACCATTAAATACGATATGCGAACTAATAGATGCGCTAGTCGAGCCAAAATCAAGCAATACTCCATTTTCGCCGTCGCCATCAATCCTGACATTGCCGTAGCTTGAACGGATGCTATCCTTAATTGTTGCGTCGGAAATCTCTAGACCGTCCGTTGCGTCTATAACGAATTCATTATTTCCAGATGAAGTGCCAGTCTGCATAATCTGAATCGCCGCAATGCAACTACGCGACCTCAAGGTAGTGGTATTGCTGTATATTCCACCCTCTATGGTCAAAGCGCCCGTAAGCCCGTTTACCCGCAAGGCGTTCGTCCCTAAAACTGGCGTTGTTGTCCGCGAAGCACCCCATGAGGCATTTTCGTCTGCGGTTTCGACTGTTGTATTATTGACGGAATCCCACGTATATAGCTTGTCATTAACCCTCTTGGCGCTAAATTTGAAGTTCTGAGAATCGGTTGAGCAATAAATGATTACATCGTACATTTCATACGGCACGCCAGAAACAGTGATTCTGGGCTGTCGAGAAGAATTGTCATCCAAATACCCACTGAGCATTGAAGGGTTGGAAACCCCATCTTGATAGCGACCAGATGCCGACCACGTTATCTTTGCGGCAAGACCATCTACATACGACAAAGCAGCCGAACCACTGGCACTTGCAGAGTCGCTAAACCATTCCCCTGTCGCCAATGCCGCAGAACAGTCGTTGCCCTGCGAAGAATTAAAATTGAATCCTACTATGCAAGGATTAAGCCAAGAACGCACACACGAACCTATAACGCCATTGAGGTCAATCTTCACAGTTTCCGAACTCTTCGGCGGTATTACAGACTTGAGTCTAATCGAGCCCTCTGACGAAAACCTTACAAAGCTAGCCTCGAAAGGTTCGTCCATGTTTACCGTCACGCCGTCTGCCACATTTATGAAAAAGTCTGCACATGCGCCATATGTGGCGTTAAGCGCGGAAACCGTTGTGTCTTCAGTAATGGTCGCCGTCAACTTACCCGCGCCAGGGAAAGTGTAATCCGTCATTTCAGACTCAGTCAACTCTCCGTCGAAAATGGCAATGGCAGTAATTTTCATGCCATCAGATGCTCTGAGCCCATTTGCGGAATTCCGCATACCACCAATCGCACATCCATCTATTTTGTCATTCTGTCCTCTCAATCCACTACAGGCGAACAAAGTTGTTCGTTCCCCTGACGAAATGGAATAGAGTTTGGTTCCGTTAGCATATTTATATGTCAGAGCTATCACGCCTGAGGTCTTCTCCATTGCCACCTGCGTTTGCATAGCGGAGCTATTTACTCTATTCTGCCATATCGGGCGTGGATTGTTTTGCGCGTCCAAATACACTCCCAAGCGGTTGTCATGCTGCCCCTTGTAATATGTTGTAGCCAGGGTGTTTGTCGCGCCAAGAGTCATATTCTCATAACGGAACATCAACGTAAAGCCAGAATTTCCATCTATAGAATTGGAGAAGTCAACCTTAACGCCAACTGTGTTCGTTATCGTAAGCGATGAAGCATCGTCAGCCAACTTGTTTGCGGCGAAGTGAAGCGTATACGCTCCCTTTGCACGCGCATCGTCTCCAAAGTACCCGTCCCACACGGCGACAGGGGTCGCAGCATGTGAAAGCGTTGTTGTGGCTGCCGCCGCGACGGCGACAAATAGCGCGAGCGCGCGGACGGTTGATGTTGGATTCATGCTGCCTCCTTGGTAGGTTGTTTTTAAAGTGTTTTTGCCTTCTGCCTTTTTCGAATTTATACGCATTATACCATAAAAGCCTCCACTTGTCTAAAAGAATCCGGCTTGCCATTTTGGCGCGTGAAAATTTTGCGGAAGTTATGGTATAATATACGCCATCATGAACACAGTACTCGTAGGTGCGCAGTGGGGTGACGAGGGGAAGGGCAAGGTCATAGACTTCCTTACGGAGGAGTCTGACGTCGTAGTCCGGTTCCAGGGCGGCTCCAACGCCGGCCACACGGTGGTCGTCGGAGACAAGAAATACGTTTTGCACTTGGTGCCGTCCGGCGTTCTGCACGGCGGCAAGCATTGCGTGATAGGCAATGGCGTCGTCATGGATCCGTTCGATCTCATGCGCGAGCTTGAGCAGGTGGAAAGCTGGGGCTTCGAGCTTCGGGGCCGCTTCCACATCTCCGAGCGCGCGCACATGGTGATGCAGTGGCACCGCGCGCTTGACGCCGCCGAGGAGGCCGCGCGGCCGGTGGACGCGAAGATCGGGACGACGGGAAGGGGCATTGGCCCGGCGTATGCCGCGAAGGTGGGCCGGTCCGGGATGAGGGTCGGCGACATTTTGAAGCCGAACTTCCTCGACCTCGTCCGCGCGCAGGTGGCCGAGGCCAACCAGAAGCTCAAGTCCCTTGGCGCGCAGCCGCTCGACGCAGAGGAGATGGTGAAGCTCTACACCCCGATGGTGGCGGCGCTCATGCCGTATGTCACCGATACGGTGCAGTTCCTCCACGAGAACCTCGATTCGGGCAAGTCGGTTCTCTTCGAGGGCGCCCAAGCGACTATGCTCGACATTGACTTCGGCACGTATCCTTTCGTCACGTCGTCCAACCCGACGGCAGGCGGCGCCTGCACGGGCTCTGGCGTCTCCCCGCGCTCGATTGACCGCGTCATCGGAGTGCTGAAGCTCTACACGACGCGCGTCGGCGAGGGGCCTTTCCCGACGGAGCTACTTGACGCCGACGGCGAGACGCTGCGCAGGCGCGGAGGCGAGTTCGGGGCGACCACGGGGCGTCCGCGCCGCTGCGGCTGGTTCGACGCTGTCATCGCGCGCTATGCCCAGAGGGTGAACGGCGTCGATTTCTGGGCGATGACGAAGCTTGACGTCCTCGACGAGTTCCCGGTGGTGAAGATCTGCACAGGCTACCGTCGCGACGACGGCTTTGTCTATCAGACGTTCCCAGCGGACCTTGACGTTCTCAAGAGGTGCGAGCCTGTTTACGAGGAACTTCCGGGGTGGCAGTGCGAGACTTCGAAGATCACATCCTACGACGCGCTCCCCGAGAACGCCAAGCGCTACGTAAACAGGATTCTTGAGCTTGTCGGCGGAAAGCTCGGCATACTCAGTGTTGGCCCCGCGAGGGAGACGACGCTCAGGATCGGCGTGTGACGGGCTTGTGGCCGAAATGAATCCAGTTCTTAAGCGCGTTGCGACGGGGCTAACCGTCGGTGCGGTGGTCATAGCCGCGATCCTTCTTGCGCCGCCTTGCGCCATCATGGCGACCATGGCGGCTCTATGCGCCCTCGCCTTTCTGGAGTTCGGCGTTCTCTTGTCTCGCAAGGTTTCGCCGCGGGAGAAGGGGCTTAAGTTTGCCGCGGCGCTCTTGGTCGGCTGCGCAGTCATAGGATGCGGGCTTTGGGCCTTGCCGACGATTGCGCTTAGGCACGGCAACATGATGCTCCTTTACATAGTGGCTATCGTGAAGTTCTCCGACGTGGGCGGCTTTGCGTTTGGCCTCACCACGGCGAAGCTGATGAAGGGCGGCAACCACAAGATGTGCCCGACGATTTCGCCTGGCAAGAGCTGGGAGGGGCTTGCGGGCTCGTTCGTCTTTTCGTGCATTGTCTCGTGTTCGTTCATTCCGGCGACGCACTTTTCCGTGGCAAAGGCCGTAGGCTTCGGCATTGCCGCGGCGGTTCTCGGCACGGCGGGCGACCTCGTGGAGTCGAAGTTCAAGCGCTGGGTGGGCGTGAAGGACTCTTCCGCCTTGAAGATCACGAACGGGCTTGGCGGGATCCTCGACATGCTCGACTCGCTTATTTTCGCTCCCGCGATTCTAATGGGCGCCTTATGAAGTCTTTCGCATTTGCCGCGTTGGCGCTCCTCCTCACGGCAGGATGCCAGATGGCGGACAGGCAGATTCTTGCCAATCCGGGGGAAAACCAGGTTGTGCAGGTCAAGAGCGGCGACCGCTTCTATTTCGACTTGGAGGAAAACATGACGACGGGGTTCTCATGGGACTATTCCTGCAACGACCCTGACGTGGAAGTTTTGATAGATCATCTGCCTGCGGAGAATTCCGAGAACCTTTGCGGTGCGCCTGGGCGCGCCAGGGTTCGCATCCACGTCCATCGCGGATATGACGGCCCGTCTTCGATTCGATTTTTCTACAGGAGGCCGTGGGAGAAGAAGCCTCCGGCGAAGGAGTTCACGATTGCGCTTTTTAGGCGCACAGGCGACGCAGCGTTCTGGGAGTGACGTCAACGGAAAGGGGGTGGCCGTGAAGAGAGTCTTCGTAGCCACGCACAACGAGCACAAGATACGAGAGATAGGGGAAATCCTCGGCGGGTTCGAAATTGTCGCCGACAATCCAGAAGGGGTGGAGGAGACGGCGCCTGATTTCGCCGGCAACGCGCTTATAAAGGTAAGGGCGATCGCCGCGAGGCACCCCGGCGAATGGTGCATGGCCGACGATTCCGGTCTTGAAGTCGCATTCCTCGGCGGCGAGCCGGGCGTCAGGAGCGCGCGATACTCCGAGCCTGCC
>JBGUVV010000195.1:0-33839 GCA_045220525.1 Kiritimatiellia bacterium | reverse complement strand
CCGCCGCGCAGATACCCGTCATCAAGAAGAGGTAGGCGCCCGCCGCCGTCAGGCCTGTCCCTGCGCCTGCACCGCCGTAATCGCGACTGTGTTCACGATGTCTTCGACGGAGCAGCCGCGGGACAGGTCGTTGCACGGCTTTGCAAGCCCCTGCAGGACGGCAAAGCAGTCGGCTCCGCCGATGCGCTGCGTTATCTTGTAGCAGATGTTCCCCGCCTGGAGGTCGGGGAATATGAGCACGTTTGCGCGCCCCGCTACCGGGCTTCCCTTCGCCTTGACGGCTCCGACCTCCGGCACTGTCGCCGCGTCAAACTGAAGCTCGCCGTCAAGCACTAGGTCTGGCGCGAGGCCATGCGCAATGGCAGTAGCTTCGCGCACCTTCTTGACAAGGTCGTGTTCGGCGCTCCCCTTCGTGGAGAACGAAAGCATTGCGACGCGCGGCTCAGCGATTCCGCAAAGCGTGCGAGCGGTATCGGCGGCGGCGACCGCGATGTGGGCCAGCTCCTCCGAAGACGGACAGGGATTGACGACGCAGTCCGCATAGACTAGAAGGCCGTTGTCTCCGAAGGCCTCGCTCTTGCATTCCATCAGGAAACTCGATGATACGAGCTTCATGCCGGGGCGCGTCTTTATGATCTGCAAGGCAGGCCGCAGCATGTCGCCCGTCGAGTGCACGGCGCCCGAGACGAGCCCGTCTGCATCGCCGGATTTCACCATCATCATTCCGTAGTACATGGAATCGGAGACGAGCTCTGCCGCCTTCTCCGGCGTGACGCCCTTTGCCTTGCGGAGCTCATAAAGGGCTTCGGCGTATTCGCCGGCCTTTGAGCGGACGAATCCGCTTCCGATGAGTATCGGCTCTGCGAGGCCTTCCTCCTCGATTATCTTCGCCGCCTCGACTGTGCGAGGTTCGTCTCCCTCTGGCAGGACAATCCTCTTTTTGCAAGAGCGCGCTTTGTCCCTTATCCTCTCGATGAGTCCCATGGTTTTCCCTTTATCTCTTGAAATTTTACGACGAGCTTACCTTCGGCAATGCGACTATGAGAATTCGCCTTGCGAGAAGAAGCACCGCCCCAGCGACAAGAAGATCGTTGATGGGCCGGCCAAAGACGGAAAACGCGACGAGCACTGCAAGCTGCAAATAGACAATGCCGCCAACGAGAATCCCCGTGCGGCGCTTGCGAACGGGATCTGTCTCTTCGCCTTCCGAATACCGCGTCACTGCGGAGATGTAGATTGTCCAGACGAGTGCTGCTGTCGCGGCGGCAGTCACGGATGCATTCGTCCCTCCAGTCGCGCACAGGGCCGTAGTCGCGCCAAGCATAACGTTGAATCCGCGGCAGAGTCCCATCAGGACGTAATGCTTGGTGCGGTTATAGAGGTAGATAGCCGAGACGAGGCAGAGCGCCGAGGGAAAAGCCAAATAAAGCCAAGTCCCGCAGCCGGAGTTCAAGGAATGCACCATCGCGCCACTGGCGGCAAGTGCGACGATGCCGAGCAAAAGGCAAGCCGCCCTCGCCGCCTTTGCTTCTCGCTTTGAAATCTCCCCGTCGGGAATTGGCCGCCCTAAGTCCGTCGCAGCTCCGACAATGTCGTTGTCCGCAAGGCCGAAGAGATAGAACATGCATGATGCCGCGCAGGCGGCGACCGTCGCCCATCCGGCGACGGCGCCGCCTCCGAACGCCGCAACTGCGGCCGCGCCGACAAGCACGTCACCTGGAACAGTCGGCAGGTTGACTAACCGGAAGAACCTGAGCCACGGCTCGACCTTGTGGCGCCAAGTCATTTTTCGACGAACCGAAGTGCGCCCGTGGGGCATGCCTCGACGCACATGCGGCATTCGCGGCATCCGGCTATGGCGGCGGGGCTTTCGAACTCCGGCTTGATGACAGTCTTGAAGCCGCGGCCCACAAGGCCGAGAAGTCCCTTGCCCGCCTTAGTCTCGCAGACGCGGACGCACAGGTTGCAAGTGATGCACTTGCGCTGGTTGCGCTCTATGCAGACGAGCTTCTTCTCGACGAAGCCAGGGTGGAATTCGCCGCGCAGCCGCTTCGTGTCGGTCTTAAGCTCGTTCGCGTATTTTATGAGCTTGCAGTCGGCGAAGTCGTGGCAGCCGCACTCAAGGCAGCGCTTCGCCTCGGCCATGGCCGCCTCTTCCGAAAGCCCGAGGTTCACTTCGCCAAAGTCGTGCCTGCGCTCGTCGGCGGGTCGCTGCGGCATGGCCACTCGCGCAATCTTCTCGCGGTCGGCGAAGTCGCGCTCGGAAACCTCACGCTCCGAGATCACGGGCTTGACGGGCGAGTATTCGCGCCCGCAAAGATACGCATCCACTGCGAGTGCGGCTTCGTTCGCCTGCGCGATTGCGCCGATTGCAATGCCCGCTCCCTTGTTCACTGCGTCGCCGCACGCGAACACGCCGGGAATGGAAGTTGCAAAAGTCGCCTCGTCCGCGAGGATGGTTCCCTTCTGTGTCTGCGGAAGGAACTCGAAGCCCTCTGGGTCGTTTCTCTGCCCGATTGCCGAGATCACGCTGTCAAGCTGGATCTCCTCGAACTTGCCTGGCACAGGCACCGGCTTGCGGCGCCCGCGTTCGTCTGGCTCGCCGAGCTCCATTACCTGGAGGCGCATACCGCACACCTTGCCGTCCTTGCCGAGAATCTCGTCTGGAGCGCGAAGGAACCTGTATTCGACTCCCTCTTCCTCCGCTTCCGCGATCTCGATTTCCTCTGCGGGCATCTCCGCCCGCGTGCGCCTGTATATGACGAAGACTTCCTTTGCGCCGACGCGCACCGCAGTCCGGCACGCGTCCATGGCGGTGTTGCCGCCTCCGACGACGGCGACTCGTTCGCCGATATCTGCCTTCTTTCCCGTTGCGACAGCCCTGAGGAAATCTATCCCGCCCCAGACGCCGTTAAGTTCTTCGCCCTTAACCCTCATGCCTGAGGACTTCCATGCGCCGTTGGCCACGAGAAGGGCGTCGCACTGTCCGCGCAGCGACTCGAGAGTTCCGTCGCGGCCGACCTTGAAGCCGTTCACGAACTTTACTCCCAGCGCGGCAATCGCGTCGGTCTCCGCCTTCAGCACGGCCTTCGGCAGGCGGTATTCTGGAATTCCGTAACGAAGCATTCCTCCCATCTCGGGCATCTGGTCGTAAACGGTCACGGAGTGGCCGCGCTGCACGAGCTTGAACGCTGCGGTAAGCCCGGCAGGGCCTCCGCCGACGATGAAGACCTTCTTCCCCGTTGGCGCGGCGATCTTCACGGGATGGGCGTTGCCGTCCTTCCTCACGCGGTCGGCCGCGAAATACTTGAGGTGCGCTATGGATATAGGGGATTCTACAAAACGCCTGCGGCACGCCTTTTCGCACGGGTGCGGGCAGACCCTGCCGATGGACGATGGAATCGGGAACGTCTCCATTATCGTCGCCACGGCGTCCGCGAAGCGGCCCTCGGCGATTTCCTTCACGTATTTCTGGCAGTCGGTATGGGCGGGGCAGTTCAGCTTGCACGGCCCGAGGCAGTCGCCGTCGTGGTCGCCCATCAAGAGCTCAAGGGCCAGCTTCCTCGCGCGAAGGGCACGTTCGCCCTTCGTGTTGACGACCATACCCTCGCTGGCTTTCGTCGCGCACGCCCTAAGGAGCTTAGGGCATTTTTCGACTTCCACCACGCATACGCCGCACGCGCCGTAGGGCTTGAGCTCCTGCATAAAGCAGAGATTGGGTATTTCGATGTTGGCGGCCTTGGCCGCATCAAGTATGGTCGCGCCGTCTGGAACGCTAACCTGTATGCCGTCGATAGTGAGATTTACCATTTTTCCCCCATTTTCCATAGAGGCGTATTATACCATAAACCGCAGAGGAATAGGGCTATTTCCCGACGCAGAAGCGCGAAAACAGCTTTTCAAGAAGGTCGGAAGAATATGTCATTCCCAGAAAGCGGCCAATCGTGTCGGCTGCGCTTCTGGCAGCATTTGCCATGATGACTAAATCGCAAGGCTTCTTAAGGTCGAGAGCGGCACCTGCCTTTTGCAGCGCGTCAAGCGCGTACTCGTCGGAAGAGAGCTCCCCCTCGCCGCTTTTTTCTGCAAGCGCCTCAAGCCTTTTGGCGATTTCGCATTTGAGCTCGTCAAGTCCCTCGCGAGTTTTTGCGCTCGTGAAAACTCCCTTCGCCTTCTCTCGCGCCTCTTGGCAAAGATCGCATTTCGTGAAGACTGCGAGTTCTCCCGTTGTCGCGGCATTTTGATTGCCCGACGCCTCTTGGAGGCGGAGCACAAGGTCGGCCTTGGCAATAAGGTCTTTTGTTCGCCTGACACCTTCGGCCTCGACCTTGTCGTCTGTATCGCGGAGACCTGCTGTGTCGACGAGGCGCACAGGCCAGCCGCCAATATCGAGCCAGGCTTCAATGGAGTCGCGCGTTGTGCCTGGGATGTCGGAGACGATAGCGCGCTCGTCGTCGAGAAGGGCGTTCAGCAGGCTTGACTTTCCGACGTTTGCAGGCCCCGCCAGGACCACGAGCGCGCCTTCGCGAAGAAGCCTGCCTTCGCGGATTCTCGCGGCCGCCTTCCTTATCTTCGCCTGCAGTGCGCCGAAATCGCTTTCAACTGCCGCGAAGAAGCTGTCGCCAAGGTCCTCCTCCGACACATCCAGCGCATATTCGAGCTTCGCGGAGAGCGCGATGGCGTCGTCATAGAGGTCGCGGCACTCGCGCTTCCTCTTTCCGGACAGCCCCTCGAGCGCGGAGTCCGCCGCGCGGTCGGTCTTCGCGTTTATGAGGTCGAGCACGCTCTCCGCTTGGTCGTAGTCGAGCTTTCCGTTGAGAAGCGCCCGCTCGGTGAATTCGCCGCGACGGGCGAGCCTTGCCCCGGCCGCGAGCGCCGACTCAAGCACACGGCGGGGTGTTGCGATTCCGCCGTGGCACTGGATTTCCACGACGTCCTCGCCCGTGTAGGAGCGCGGCGACTTGAAGGCGAGGACAACGCAGTGGTCTATCGTTGCGCCGCTTTTGAAGTTCTTGATCTTCGCCGTTGAAATCGCTCCCGGCATTGGCGGGCGACTGGCGAGCTTTGCGGCGACCTCGAACGCATCCGGCCCTGAAATGCGCACGACCGCCACTCCGGCAGGCCCGGGGGCGGTCGCTACGGCGGCTATGGTGTCGGCGCTCACTTCACGGAGCGGAAGAACTTTCTCATTTCGTCCGCAGTCTTGCAGGCAAGGAGCCTATCGTATCCGTTGTTGCTCCTGAGGGCCTTGGAGATGAAGCTCATGAGCTGCAGGTAGGGCGTCTGCGTCTCGGAGTTTGCGAGCGTGAGCACCACAATCGACACCGGCGAGTTGTCGATAGTCTCGTAGTCTGCGAGGCATCCGTTCGCCGTCCCCTCGTTGTCGAGTATGGCAACGGCTCCGGCAATGCCGTTCACATCCGGAGTGCGGCCATGCGGAACGGCGATGCCGTGGTCGAGGCCAGTCGGCATCGACTCCTCGCGCTTAAGCACGGCCTCCGTTGCCGCCGCGACGTCCTTGACGTGGTGGGGGCACGCCTCAGCTACTGCCGCGACCATCTTCTCGATGGCCTCGCGCTTCGATCCCGCGCGGAAGCCAGGCAGCATGACGAAGCCCTGCAGATAGCGGCCGATGCCGGAGCGCCCTGGACCTGCGGCGGCGGAGTCCTTGAAGACCTTGTTGACGTCTTCGCGGCGGATGGGCTTCGAGATCGAGCGCGCAAGGTCGTTCATCTGCGAGGCGACTTCCATCCACGCGGTCATGACGATCGACTCCTCCGCAGGCGTGCAGGAGATGTAGATGTTGCGGCGGTTGCGGCGGATCGCGAGCTCCATGTCGTCCATCGCGACTTCCCAGATGTGGTCTTCCTTCGAGAGAAGCGAAGTGAAAAAGCCCTCTTCGCGGAATTCCGCGACAAGCCTGTCGAGCATGAACTCCGCGATGTCGCTGCCTGCGAGTTCGAAGCATATCTCGCGCGAGTTGTCGTTCTGCGGGCGCGGCTTCCTTATGCCCTTGGCGCGAGGGGTGAAGAGGCCCACGAGAGCCGGCGGGGCGAAGACCGTCGTGACGAGGGTCATGAGAATGCCAATGCCGAAGATCTCCTGCGTCAGGTATCCGCTCGAAAGGCCGAGGCCCGCGATTATGAGCGCGACCTCGCCGCGCGGAACCATCCCGGCGCCAATCCTAAGACCGCCGAGCATGTTGAAGCCGCAGCACATCGAAGGCACCATGCAGCCCAGGACCTTGGCCGCCACGGCGAGCAGGGTGTAGATGCCGCCGAAGATGAGGACCGGCTTTGAGCAAAGAGCGCTTATATCGACCATCATGCCCATCGCGCAGAAGAAAATCGGCACGAGGAACGTATATACGGGAGTTAGCATCTCCTGTATGGGATGCTTGAGGTCGGTGCGCGAGAGCGAAAGGCCCATCACGTATGCGCCGATTATCATCGCAAGGCCCATGAACTCGAAGAACCCTGCGAGGATGAGTGCAAGGCCAAAGGCCATGGTCGCTATGACCACGGGGCTGCGGAAGAGGGACTTGAGGGCCTTCGCGATCCAGCGCGCGGCGACGAGGCCGATTGCCGTTGCGCCGAGCCACACCCCGAACGCCTTCGCGGCGACTATCCCGATTGCGCCCCAGTCCATCGCGCCGTTCGCCGCGCCGACTTTCGCGGCCACGTGGTTCGCGGCGATTATGCCGTTTCCGACTGCGAGGACGATGAGGCCGAGGACGTCGTCGATTACGGCGCCGGCCATGATGGTCACGCCTTCCTCGGAGTCCATCTTCTTCTTCTCGGAAAGGATGCGCGCCGTTATGCCTACGGACGTTGCCGTCGACATGATGCCCATGTAGAGCGGGGCCTCCTTGGTCATCGCCTCGGCGAGCGGCAGGTCCTTCAGGTATGCAAAATGCCCGAAGAACTCAGGCAGCAGATAGACGGCGCAGAGGTCGCCCGCCACGAACGAGACGACGACGCCCCCGAGGCCTACCATGAGGCCGACGAAGGAATAGCGCAGGAACATCTTGAGGTCGGTCTCGAGGCCGGAGAGGAAAAGGAGTATCACCGAGGCGAGGGTCGCGATGCCGTAGAGCGCGGGCGACGTCGCGTCGAACATCGCGCCGTTCCCCGCAATCGTGCCGAACATCTCGACACCCTGTCCGCCCGATGCCGCGTTCATCGCCTTGAGGGACGCTCCGTGGAAAAGCCCGCCCGCGAAAAGCCCGTCGCCGAATCCGATGCCGCCGAGCGCCCACGGTCCGATGACGACGCCCGCCGCAAGCTCCCCGAGAATCGACGGGAGCTTCATCATCGAGGCTATCGCCCCGCCGAGGCGCGCGGCAAATATGATGACGCCAAGCTGCAGGACGAGGAACATCATCTCCTCCACGCGAGGGAGGCCGAAGTTGGGATATGACGGCGTCGCGCCCTCATGGGCCGCGAAAGCGCACGTCGCGCAGATGGCTGCGCAAACTGCCAATGCTGTCTTTGATTTTTTCATTGTCTGCTCGTCGTTTGGCTTTCAAAGCACAAGGTCCCTGACGACCCCTTGCCCCCCGGACGCCTTGGGGGCCGATATGTCGGCCTCTATCACCTCCACCTGCTCCTGGTTCACCCAGAAGCGGATCTTCCTGCCGCGGACGGAACGTTCCCCTGCGGCGGTGTCTTCGATTACCGTCGCCGGCGCTCCCTCCTTCCCATGCAGGATCACAAGCCCGTTGTCGCGGCGGTATATCACCTTGTCCGCGTATGCGCGCCTCATGCCGTTTGTCAGCGCGACGCCGCCCATGGCGACGATGCGCCTAAGCGAATTGGTCTCGGAAAGGAAGAGGAATCCCCGCTCGGAATGCATCTGGTATTCGGCGTCGTCGACGTGGACGCGGCCCTTGAATACAACCAGCCCCTCCTTGCGGTCGTAGTAGCTGGAATCCGATGTTATCCTCGCCTCCTGAGGCCTTTCGCAGACGGCCGAAGCGTCGGTGTTCGTCGTTGCGGTTTCCGCGGCGGCGACGGCCGCCGCGGCGACTATGATTGCGGCGAGGCTCATTGGCGCGAGTATTTCGCCACGATTGCCTCGTACTCCGCCGCCTGCGCCTCCATCGACTCCACCATCTTGAACTGCGTGCGGCACCTTACGAGGTTGTGGTCTTCGCATGTGGTGTGGAAGTATGTGTCGCCGGCCAGGTAGTCCGTGAGGAACCGGATGCCGATAGTGAGCGTGATGAGCCGCCCGGAGAACGCGAGGTTGGCCTTTTCCGCCTCCGTGAGGAACTTCGCCTGCGCGAGGTAGCCCTTCACGAGGGCCTCGAAAAACTCCTTCTTCGAATAGACCTTGGAAAGGTCCCTCTCGTCCTCCGCGGCTGCGGCCGAGGACGTGCGCACCATGTCGCCGAAGTCGTAGAGCGCGGAACCGGGCATCGTCGTATCGAGGTCGATCACGACGTTCGACCCGTCAGGCGCCATCATGACGTTGTTGATCTTCGTGTCGTTGTGGGTGATGCGCTCGGGAATCTCCCCCTTGGCCATCATCGTCACGATCTTCGCGGCCTCTTCGCGGCGTGCATCGACGAACGCGAGCTCTGCCGCGACTCCGGCCTTGCGGCCCTTTACGTCTGCCGCCGCCGCCTCGTCGAGGAGGCGTATGCGGTCGACGGTGTCGTGGAAACGGGGGATGACGGGACGGAGCTTCGGCTCCGGCAGGTCGGCAAGGGCGTTCTGGAACGCGGCGAAAGCTCCGGCGGCAAGCTCGGCCTGGGAGGGCTCCGAGATTACGTCCACCGACGAATATCCCTCAAGGAACGCATAGACGCGCCAGGGGTTTTCGTAGCCTATGACGTCGAGGGTCTTCACGCCCTTGGCCTTTAGATGGCCTGTTACGCGCAGGATGTTCTCCTTGAGGACTTCCTTGTCGAACGCGTCGGTCACGCGCTGCAGGATGTATCTCACGCCCGAAGTCGTCTCCACCTTGAACGTGTCGTTGATATGGCCGGAGCCGTAGCGGGAAATGTCTGTCGCGTTTACGATTCCGAATCCGGCCAAGGCCGAGGTCAGTTCCTCTTTAGAATAGTTTCTGTTCGACATCTTGCGTCAGTGCCTTTCGTTGGTGATTTACAGTATTATAGCAAATATCGTTTCCCGTGTGCAGAGACTTCTCACATCGCGTGGATTTTGGTATAATACGCCCAGCACGCGCAAAAAGGCGTTTCGCCTGTGCTGGAGGGATGGCGGAGTGGTTGATCGCACCGGTCTTGAAAACCGGCGTGCCGCAAGGCATCGGGGGTTCGAATCCCTCTCCCTCCGCCAAATGTGATATAATATTTGGCATGAAGAACTTGCGCGAGATCCAGCCGAACGAAGATGACTCGGCTCATAAGCCGCGTTGCGGCTCATGGCGGCTTGACCGCGAGATCGGCCGCGGCGCATATGGCGTTGTCTATCTTGCCGAAGGGACTGATGGCGACTGGGTCGCGGCGAAAGTCTGCCGTCGCGAAGACATTGGCGATGAACGTTATGAGCGCGAACTGCGCGGCGCAAAACTCTATAGCGCAATTCCCCCGCAGGAGGGGCTTGTCAGCATGTTGGAACTTGCCGAGGAGCCCTGGGGGTTCTATGCTGTCATGGAACTTGCGGACGATGAATTTGGCCGCGAATATTTAGAGGTTGAGGCCTATCGTCCAAAAAACCTCGCCAGCGTCATTGACAGCGTGAAAGCTATGCCGCTTGCCGAGTGCGTCAAGCTTGGTATCACGCTTTCTAAAGGCCTTGCCGCGCTTCAGCAACACCATCTCCTGCATCGCGACATAAAGCCGGGAAATGTGCTGTATGTCGAGGGCAGTCCCGTCCTCTCCGATCCCGGTCTCGTCGTCGAGACTTCCGAAGCCGTATCATGCGTGGGAACGCAAGGCTATGCACCGTCGGAGGGCTTCACCAATGACACGGGCGACATTTTTAGCCTTGGGCAAACCCTAAAGGCGGCAAGCTTTGGCCGGAGCGTCGAAGACTTGAGCAAGGGACCCTCCATTGAGGCTGAAACGGACTCGAAGTTCTTCAATGCGTGGTGGCGCATCCTCAACAAGGCGACGGACGAGGACCATCGCCGCCGTTATCAGTCCGCCACGGCATTGTTGAAGGCTCTCGAAAACCTTCGCCGAAAGATGTCGCTTGCATCCATTGTCGGATCACGCGCCGCAAAAGTTACGATTGCGCTGTCTGTGCTTGCCGTCGTCGCCATCCAGGTGTTTTTTAGTGTTTCCAGCGGACGCACGAGGGATGCTCTTGCTAAGCGTTCTGCAGAAAACAAGGCATTGACGGATGCTATTGCCAGGCAATACTCGGAGAATCGCTCCTTGCGTGAAGACCTTGCCAAGCGTTCTGCGGAAAACAAGTCGTTGGCTGATGACATGGTTAGGCAATCTGCGGAAATCAAAGCTCTGAAGGAAGGCCTCGCAAAACCTTCAGCAGAAATTGCGCTTCTGCGGGAAGACTTTACCAAGCAATCTGAGGAAAACAAGGCCCTGCGGGGAGACTTTGCCAAGCAATCCGAGGAAAACAAGTCCCTGCGGGATGACCTTGCCAAGCGTTCTGCGGAAATTAAAGCGTTGAAACAATCCCTCGCCAAGCAGACAGCAGAGATCGCACCTCTGAAGGAAGACCTTGTCAGACAGTCTGCGGAAAACAAATCCATGATAGATGCCCTTGACGGGCAGTCTGAGGAAAACAGGTCTCTAAAGAATGACTTTGCAAAATGGTCCGAGGAAATAAGAATGCTTAAGGAAAGTCTTAATGGGCATTCCATGGGGGTGAGTGCGCAAAGAGCAGATGCCCCTCCACAACCTGTAGAGGTTGAGCAGCTAAGGAAAGAAGTTGAGCAGTTGAAAGAGTTCAAGGCGTATTTTGAGGCAAAGCAAGAGGAAGCCAAGCGCATGGCAAGGGAGACCATGTTGAATTTGCACAGAGAAATGGAGAACGAGAGTGAATAAAACAAGGCGGAAGAGATCAGCAAATGACATACAGGCACTTCAATAACGAAACGACGCGGTCAAGCGTTTTAAAAGCAGTCGCCGACACCGAAAACGAGGCGGCGTGGAACAGGTTGTTCAACCTCTATGCAGGTTTTGTCTTTTCGATTGCGCGGCGCAAGGGCCTTAACGACGTTGACGCTGACGACATGGTGCAGGTCGTCTTCGCCGACCTTGCGCGCAACTTGCCTACGTTCAAGTACGACCGCGAGAAAGGGCGTTTCAGGTCGTATCTGACGGGGCTCGTCAACTGGCGCGTCATGGACAGGCTCAAGGCGACGAAGCGTGACGCGGAACTTAAGTCGAACTTCTGGAAAGTGGCGCGCTCCGCTGCTGGCGAAGGCGACGCTTTCGCAGAACGCGAATGGCAAGCTGCCGCGATGGAAGAGGCGTTGCGCAGGATGAAGCCAGATGTCAAGCCCGAGCATTACGCGGCGTTTGTTGCAAGCGCGGTGGAAGGGCAGGACACTGAGACTGTCACGAAGCTCTATAGAATTTCCTGCGATAACCTGTATCAGATCCGCACGCGTCTCACGGCCAAGTTGCGCGCGAAGGTGGCTGAGGTTCTCGCCGAGATGGACGCCCCCCTACCCCCAAAAAAAACGCCCAACCCACACCCCACAACCCCCTAACTACCAACCCCTAGCTACTAACCCCTAACTTTGTCAGATTCACTGCGCTTGCTCGTATGTTAGTATGCTCATAGCGAGCGTCCAGCAGAGAGAGCCCGGATAGGTGAGAAACATGGAGGAAAATTCAACCAAATGGTTGAATTTCTCGTTGCGCTCGGCGATGACGATGTGGTATAATGCGCACATGAAACCATTCAAATATGGCTGTGTCGTGTCTGGTGACGTGTTCTGCCCTCGTCCAGAGCTACAGAAACGCTTGACATCCTGCGTGAAGGATGGACAGAATGCTGTTCATCCATGACAAGGAATATCGCTTTTTTAATCCGTTTCTCCGCGCATGGCTTGTCAGTAAAAGGTATTAGGACATCACGATAAACTTGGTCATATTTCGGACTAACTTTAACGTTGCCATACTTTTTCTCGCCGCGACTGTGGTTGCTGTTGCCTTGGCACAAACCTCGAATTCGTTGTTGTTGATTAGCCACAAAGAGCAGGAGAAACAGAAGGGGGATTTTCACACCATTCTCGGCCTCCAACTCAATTCTCCAACTCTGGCTCCCGTCCCCTCTCCTCCAGCTTGTCAGATTCGCCGCGCTCGCTCGTATGTTAGTATGCTCATAGCGAGCGTCCGGCAGAGAGAGCCCGGATTGGCCTGTGGGCGGGAATTTCGCGATTCTTCGTCCACAGGTCTGAATTTATGATATACTATGCACAGATTTCCCGCGCAGAAACCCTGCGGTCATGGGAGGCGTCAGATGGAAGCCTGAGAAACTTCACCGGGAAGACGCACAGGATGAATCAGAAGGGTGTTTATATTTGTTAATCCGCATCATCACGACATGGAGGGGTTATTCCGACATTGGGAGTGTGAATTACATTTGCTGATATTTGATAAGTGATGAAATATCGTAATGAATATTATGGGTTCTGATGGCATTGTGGCATGAAGAATATCGTCATTGTCCCGCTCTAAACCAGCATGTGGAGAGCCAATGAATAACAGCGTATTCACTCTTCAGTTTATCAATTGCGACGTTGATTATGGTCTAAAGAGATTCTTATCTCACTCGATTATGAAGGATGTTCGCTTGTTCAACATCCCCGTTCTGCCATCTCAGATCCGGATACCAATCCAGATTCTTAATGAGTTCGATTTCAAAAATGAATTAAGAACGGCCTCGCGTAATGACTTCGGCATAAGGAATTGTTTCGCATACACAGATTCGCATGTTCATGTTTTGTCATATCAAGACCTAAAGGGGAAAGTTGCTCGGACTGATTATCTAAAAATGATTAGGCATGAATGCATACACGTCCTCCAACATCTTTCCAGTAGGATAGCTCCGCGAGAACTGTTTTGGCTATATGAGTCTGTAGCATGCGTGGTTGCCAAACAATTCAGGAATGCACCTCTTAATCCTCCTACATGGTTTAATTTTACACGACACTTTTATGCCGTTCCTGAGTGCTATGCGGCAGCATACCATTTCGGAAAGGCAATGTTAAAAGCCTATTCCCTTAAAGACTTAATCGACCTGAGCAAGCGGAAGAAAGAATGTTTGCAACTATCGCGTAGAATTTATAAATCTACTTTCAACAAATAAATACAGTATTGGTTTGTTTTAATTCGTCTAGGATTTTGTTAACTGCTTTCTTGATGGAACAAGGGATAATGTCAACGTTAGAAAGTGCCAATCCGATCTGCGAAAAGCCAAAATGCTTCATTGCAATGAGCACTGTCAACCCTGAATCTAGTTCAGTGAGATTCTGAATTTCTTCTCTAGCAGAATGCGCCCCTAGGCCAAGTTGGATAGCATCGTTAATAATATCCCTAAAGCGACATAAATACACATCGCTTTCTGCATGGAGATGTTTCTGTATCCAAGAAAATGGGCGGGACATAACGTCTTGGTAGGATAGAGTCGAAAGGTTGGAAAAGCGCATGAATCGATCTGACAACAGCTTCCCCGAACATACTGGACAAGTCTCAATGGTTTTTTGAGAGAATATCTTCTCCGCGCTTTTATCGGGGTAATACGTGTGATTTTGTAGGAAGAATCTAATCAAACCAGGCCAATAATGTCCGGTTTCATCTTTGTCTATTTCATCCTTGTCTCCATAGAAAAGGGTACTGCGAATAGCCTTATCAATCTTCGTGGCAGATGAGAAAACATCCACAGAGAGTTTTTGTTTCGTCATCTTGGCGAATTCAAGAAATGTAGAGCTCTTTCGAAGAAATGCTTTGCAGCCTTTAGTTAGCGTGTCATTATCGATAAAAAAGTTCTCTGGCACGACGAAAGCAATGCCGCGTCCGTTGCAAAAATGGCATTTCCCAGTTGGGCTAGAATCATCAAAGACATAGCGCAGCAACTCGGAATTTACAGGGTCTTTTGCCATCACTGAAGCTATAAATTGATCCTTCAACCCAAGAAGATCATAGAGAGAATATTCGTACTTAATTTTATCCTTGAAACTGACATGGTGAATAATTGGTGTTGATGTAATTGTTTCGTTATAGTGCCTGGCACGAGAGTAAAAAGAATTCCCCGGAATAGCAACCGAGAGAAAATCAGCAGTTGTCATAGCGGCAAGATTGCTCATCTCAGCGGACTGGATGCCGTCCAGATGGTAGATTCGATTGTTTTTGAACCTACGAATTTCTGAGCCAACCTTGTATTCGATATCTATTGTTGCCGACTTGCGTTGGGTGCCTAGTTGTTTTGCTTTTCCCGAAAGTGCGCGGGCAGTCGGAGTGTCGATGCCTTGTATGCCGTTGGCAGCACCATCATACAGTAAATACCCGCCGTCCTTCCCAGTGCCACCAAATTCAATGATGTAGTCGCTACCGTCGATCACTTGGGGGTTGTGTTCCACCGCGACTACCGTATTATCAAGTTTTGTAAGGCGATGAACGGCTTCAACGAGCTTGCGTGAATCAGCGACATGTAGCCCGCGAGATGGTTCGTCAAGAAGGAACAGGCTCTTCCTCTCGCTTTGTACTATTGCATTGGCAAGTCTTAGTCGTTGGAATTCTCCTTTTGAAAGAGTGTTTACTCTTCTCGAAAAAGTCAAGTAACCGATTCCAAGAAGTCTTGCCGCTTCAGAAAATGACACCAATTCCTGGATTGGCAATAATTCTCTCAAGTCTGAAAGTGGTGTCTCCATAAGATCGCCAAATGAAACTCCAAACGCAACGGCATTTAAGACTTCGGGGGAGTAACGACGGCCACTGCAAACAGAGCAGACGCCGATTAATTCATTAGCGTCAGAACAAACAAGTCCTCGCCCTGAACATGCAGGACATTTCCCAGCCTTAGAATTCGGCAAGAAACATTCGGGGGTTAATCCATTTGGCTTAGCGAACCCTTTGATGACAGATGAAAAGCAATTCAACTGTGTCGCCACGGAAGAAGAATGTGGAATTGAGAATGTTTTTTGAGTTAGATAGACCACTTTCTCAAATCCGAATGCCGATGGACTATTGGCGATTCTTGCAAATAGTACATCTCGCAAGAACGTTGATTTACCACTCCCTGAAATTCCACACACTGTTGTAAACGCACCATAGGGAAGCGAGACCGAAACATCTTTCAGGTTATTCGTTGACAGGTGGTTAAATTTGAGAAGTCTTGCCAATGACTTATTCATTGAATCAGCGGAATTCCGCCTCACAATTTTCCCTGTCAATAGCTTTGCCGTTTGTGTGCTAAATTTACTCACATTTTCTATGGCATCAGAGAACAGCAATGTGCCGCCAGCAGCTCCTCCTTCTGGCCCCACATCAACTATCCAATCGCAATAGCGGAGCAACTTTCTGTTGTGTTCGACCATGATTATGGTATTGCCCTGATCACGCATCTCTCGCAACAACAAAACTAGCGATTCAATGTCCTCTTCATGCAAGCCGGAAGAAGGTTCGTCAAGAAGATAGCAAACACCATTGACATTAGCGTTTAGTAACGCACAAACGCGAATACGCTGTAGCTCGCCTCCACTTAATGTCTTGCTGCTTCGATCCAATGAGAGGTGTCCACAAGACACGCGGCAAAAGACATCCACCTTTTTTAACAGCCGTTCAAGATAAACTTGGGCTTGCTTGTCTGCTTTAGGCAATCTATCCTTGCACCAATCACGCAGCTCTGTGAAGGTCATTGATAGAAACATAGACAAGGTTTTTCCCCAAAGAGTCAACCCGTTCGCCTCAGGATCAATTCGTTTCCCTTGGCAAGAGGTGCAAGTGCCGACCTCGAAGTACTTTGATAGGCAAGACGTACCTTTCCCCTTGAGAAAACTTTCCTTGAGAGAACCGATAATGCCCTTAAAACAAATTGTTTTCTTCTTGCCTTTGCCTACATTGATTACAAGTGGACTCTCAGAACCGAACATTAGTCGCTCAATGCAGGCGTTCGAGATGTCCTTAATTCTGGCGTTCAAATCGATTCCATACGATTTAGCTGCAGCCTTAAGCATGCTTGAGTTTATCGAAGTGTACTGCAATCCTTTTTCCGAAACAAAACGAATGCCTCCTTTTAGAATCGATTTCTTTTCATCGACTATGAAATCTTTAACGCTGGCCTCAGATGTAACACCATTGCCGTGGCAATGCCGACACATACCGCCGCCCCTGTCATACTCAGTGTTAAAGGACAGCCGACTCCTAAGAAGCCGAGGAACGACCCGGCCACATTTATCACATAGTACAAGTGTTAACGGGTTATATCGTCCTGCTCTTTCTGCTAGGATCGTGCATTGAAAGTTCTTGTTGAAATCGTGCGCCCAGGCGTCATTAGCCCCTTGCAGCTCAAAAAGGATTTCTGAGAACATGGCGGCACGAGTTCTTTTCGCCAAAGGGCGCTTATTTTTGTCAAAGAAACATTCGCGACGGATATGTCCTCTTGACTTAATGACAGCCACCGCTTTATCGTATCGTTCGTCACAGACAATGTCCACAACAAACATACCGGACAGTGTTATGTTGCGTTCAATTTCTGATTGGCAATACGGGCAATGGCATTCCCCGGCTTCTTCAAAAAGATTGCGAAGTATTTCATGTGCGCCTGAAACAGTTGAGACAGTTGAACTTGCATTTGATATGGAACTCTTAGCATCTATAAGTATTGTTGTTGGCAGGTTCTCAACGCTTTCCACTTTTACGGTATTTGATATTGTTAGCGCGCTTCTAATTGTCTTGGAGCTTGCGCATGAGTATCTGCGTGCACCTGTTGCGCCAAGAATATTCTTTAATAACGTGCTCTTCCCAGAGCCGGATACTCCTGTTATTGCCGTTATTTTCCCGATTGGAATATCGACTGATAAATCTTTGAGATTGTTTTCGTGCGCTTTACGAACCTTGATTTTCATGTCAAAAACTCCTTTTGAAGACTGCATAGTGTGCGATAAGATCTGTTGTTATCACCGTTTCCGCACCAATGCTCGCTGGGGGTATTGTACCTGATATTGAGTGAAGTAGTCGGAACCCGTACTTGTTTGCCTTTGTTTCGACTAAGGATAGTTTCGCCCCGTCAATTTCACAAAATGCAATCGCAATCATTCCGTCGGGTGTAAGGTGTCCGACAGAATAATCAAATATTTGATCCACCAAGTCGTTACCGGCTTTGTCGTGCCACGAATTTGTCACGTAGGAAAAAGTTTCGCCGTCTAGTTGGGCAAAGCCTTTAGCGTTATAATATGAGATATCGCTTGACGTCACCGTTTCGTCAAGTGGTGGATTTGAAACTATCAAGTCAAACTTTGCATCGGCACAGATTTGTGCAAACGAAGAGAATTCGCCTTCAAAGACAGTGTTCATGCCAGAACACACAAACTTACTCATGTTATCTCGGCAACAGCGACATGCTTCCGCATTAAGTTCAACTCCTGTTACTTGCACACCGTATTGATCTGCCAGGAAAATCATCAGTGGGCCTGCGCCACAGCCAACGTCAAGAACCTTTTTGCATGTTACTGGCAATGATGTCAATGAACGAGCGAAGAATTCCGCTATTCCAAATTTGTTGCAAACAAATTTGCTGACCTTAAGCGCATATGTCCTTAAAGGAGTTGTGAAAGTTGAGAACATATTCAATCGCCTAGGATATTGGTCTGATTCCAGCTTGTATAAACTCTTGAGCATGCTCTTTCCAAATCCCCATGCAAACCTCGTTCATGACACACCCTTGGCACCCTGTGCTTTTCCATCTCATGCCCACATCAAGTTGCCTGAAGTCACTGAGATAATCACCGTTCTTGTTGTACAGGTCAAGTTTGTCAGGCCAGAAACTTTCGCCTACACATGATTCAATGCCATGCATCAGACAGTAGGGGATCCCCTCGGTTCGCAACACATCACGAGGAACAATGGTCGCCATAGTACGAACAGCCTTAACCGCCTCCATCAGACCAGTTGAAATATCCGAAGGGACTTTTAAATGCATCATGGAAAACTGGATGACTTTGGGACGAAACGGCAATATAAGCGTTGCAATTTCTCGCAAGTTCATAATGTTCAAACGTGAAATCACCGTATTGGTATAGATGCTGCAGTCCGTTTTAGAAATCTTTTTTATCCCGTCAATCAATTTGTTGAAAGCCCCCTGTTTCGAACATAGTTTATCATGTACTTCTGCGTCTGCACCGTGGATAGAGAATGAAATGCAGATGTCGTTCTTCGTCGAGAATTCTTTTAGGAATTGGACTAGATCGGGATAGTCCGAAAGGCCACTTCCATTGGTCTGGATGATGTATTTCGTATAACCCAAATCGGACGCTAAGGCAAGGGTCTTTTCAATGACATCTGGAAGGAGCGTTGGTTCTCCCCCTGAAATTACAAGTTCTTTGCATCCGCGAGAACGGCCGTCAACAATCGCTTTTACCAGCCCATTGACTGATATCTGCTCATTCGCAAGGTAAGAGGAGAAGCAGAAACTACAATTGTTAGTGCATTGGTATGTAATCTTTAGGTTAAGACAATGCATAGTCGGTCGCTCGCTTCATGTGCCTAAAAATCATATGCTTTGCTGTGCAATAATCAGTAAACAAGCTTTCAGATTTTCCCTTGAGTATGTCGCGCATGGGTAAGCAGCCGCCTTTGCACAGCGCATATATATCGCATTCCCGACACTTCCTAAGCATCCTGTCGTAGAACTCGTGGAACTTGCAAACCGCACATGGCGAAGACACGGCTTTTACAAATTCAGAGTCGGACAATGTTTTTATATTGCCAATGAAACCAACGTCTCGCATGGTCGCGTGATCCATAGTGTCGCACAACCAAAGTTCGCCATCAGGATAAAGGCAAACAAAATTGTCACACTTCTCATCTCGGAATTCACACCACGTGACAAAGACATTGGATAGTTTCGCCACGACGGTAGCTATTGGATCAATCACCAGCCATTTTTCCTTAGGGGTGTTTGGGAGGTCTTGAAGCCATAGATCGAATATCTTGCAGATAAACTCAGCATACTCGATTGGGCTTACACCAAAGCGCTCCGGGACACCTTGTGCAGAGAAGTTGTAACACGGTATAAACTTACAAAGCCTTGCGCCTATAGATTTCATGAACGCATACACTTCTTCGGCATGAGAAACGTTATGCGCCCCAATGACGCTAATAGTTGAAAAGTCTAACTTTGAGTTCCTAATGCACTCGATTCCCTTCAACACTGGTTCATAAGAGGATCGCCCCTGCATTGTCACGCGCACCTGGTCATTTACGCGTTGAGGCCCATCAATGCTCACGCTGACAACTCTTTCGCTTAATAAATCAATATTATCTTCTAGTATCTTGACTATCTCTTCTGTGATCAACGTCCCATTTGTCTGAAGTGCAAGTTGAAAGTCTACCCCGCTTGAAGCTCTAGCTTGCCTTACTCTTGTGATAAATTCCGCTAAAAATCTTCCGCCATTGATAAGCGGTTCTCCTCCATGTAGCAGCCAGAGGATTCTTGAATCAGGGAATAACTTTGAAACTCTATAGATGAACGATGAAATTTCGTCAATGCTCAATAGCGAATTATTGTAGCAATCCCCATTTTTATTGAATTCGTAGCAGTACCTGCATCGCAGATTACAATTCATGTTAGGCTTAACGATAAAAGTCTTCTGCAATTTCATGGCGTAGCTGTCTTGTGAATGCACAACAAACCCTCTTGATCCGAAGTCCAGATCAAGCGATGATTCCAAGAACTATGTCGAATCTCAGGGGATGGCCATCAATACCCGTGGTTATAATCGTCATAATTACCCCAACAGGCAAGAGCAGAGCGCGACTCGTCCTTTTTAAGGATGTCGACAAACTCACGAAGTTTAGATAGTTCTGCTTTAGTGTAAGACTTCGGCTGAACTTCCTCTTGTGATGGTGTGAGCATTATATCGTCGTGTACGAGATTCATTGTTTTAGCCGTCCTTTCAAGGTTTTGCTTGATGCGTATTATATCAAAAAATTGGATGATAAGGTAGCCCTGGACGCGCCTGTCAGAAATTACAAAACTAGTGGCTTTGACACCCTTTACATGTCTAACGGAAATCTGCTATACTACCTGCAATTAAAACACTTGCCAGACTATGCTATGCAACGGGTGTTGTGTTGGGCTGCTGGCTAGTTTGACTTCGGAGATAAAAATGCACACGGATGAGAAAAGGCGTGTTAAACGAAGAGATAGACATGTCGAAGAGATTCGGCATTTGCTTTCTGGCGAATGTGTTGTTGCGTTGGACACCAACATTCTAAGTGCTCTTGAAAAAGAACCTGAGCCATGTTGGTATCGTCAATTCATGGAGATGAGTAAGGCAGGTGTTAAGTTCTCGATTCCAGAAGTTTGTATTGGTGAACATTTAGAATGCTATAATAATCCGATCAATGACATACGGGAAAAGTGGGGAAACATGGTTTCGAAGTTGAATGCCATTATATGGCATGAGTTTCCTTGCTTGCCAATGAGAGGCGCCCTTTATGAACTTGTAGGTATTCAACAAAATGATGACGAGTCAGATTGTTGTTGTGATCAGTTCACCTGCGTGACTTCAAGGGAACTTTATGAGTATTTCATAAATTATGATAGTAGCCCATATAACAAGCCAGAGTGTCGTGCAAGGTTTGAGAATGAAGTTGAGAAGGCTTGTTGTTATTGGAAGGAATTAATAGCGAGTTTACGCAAAGATGGAATCTGGGAAACCGAACAACTTTCAAATTGTCTAATGAGGTGTTTGACGGAGGAACAGACGGCGCGATTAAGTGCCCAGGGAGCCGCGCAATTAGAATTAGTGGAGAAACTTAAGACGATACAAAAAAAACAATTGTGCGACTCGTTGCTTCGGGATTGGCGACGACATTTTTCATCAGTTGATATTGTGGATAGATTGGCGTTGCCATTTTGTTTTGCAATTGAACATGCTTCTGATCTTGACTATGATTCTTCGGCGAAACATTGCAGGTATAGAGGGCATCGGATAGAACCTAGGAATGATGGGGTGGATTACCAGATATTGTTACTAACGATGCCATCCATTAATATCTGTTCCTACGACGGATTTTTTCAGCGAGCACATGATCTAGAACTTAAGAAAAGTTGTTCTTGCTATACCCCTGATTCTCTATGTGGAGAATGGGTTTCGGATAAAAAGGTATTGTTGGACAAGTTATTAAGGGTTGATGTGCCGATGGACTGACGCTGTTGCACTTGGACATTATGTAAGATGCTTTATCAGGAACCATGCACAATAGGTTTTACTTGCGAGGATGTGTGCAATGTCTTGGATGGTGGTTAGACACTTGTTGATACAGCCTTTGGGTTTTGACATAATTGTTGCATTAAATGAGGCGGATATGTATATGTACTGGGTCTGACATCTGATTGGCCGCGTTTGTGCGGATGTTCAAGCGACATTTCACTGTATCTTTCAATGAGTGGAGCAACCATCCGTCAAGAAGTTTGCAGTGTGAGGGCTGTGTCAACAGCGTGTCCTTATCGGCGACAATAGCGCAAAGTTGAATTTTCGATGTAAGATTTGACTATTGGTTACGAGTAGCTTATAGAATCGTACAGGTAAGCTATGAAACATACGAGTTCGGAACGTATGATGTCAGATATTGTGGATGGAGACGTATAGGATAATGTGCGGTTAATCAAACAAACAATGAAAGACATCAAGGAGAAACACATGAAGATAATTATAATGATTGTAATGGTTGTCGCTGCAATTGTATCTGAGGCGTCTCCGCTTGCGGTGCCAGCAAAAATTGCCGTACGCGAGGCTGCTGAAAGGATTGGCGTACGGGCAGGGGCGGAAGCGGGCACTCGTGCGCTTGTGCGCGGCGGATCTGCACTGGCGGCGGTGACGGCAGAGCGCGAGTCCGCAAAGGCTTCTGCCCGCGCCATTGCTGGCGGGATCGCGGAGAAGGTAACGCCCGGAAAGATCCTTGCTGTCGGCGGAGCGACGGCGGTTGTTGTCGGAACCCACGAGGTTGCGGACGGTGTCCAGACGATGGGCGCGAGTGTCGGGAAGGCGGTTGAGGAAAATCCAGATGCGGCGGTGGAATTGGGACGAGAGATTTTGTCGCTTCCCAAGACGGTGATTTCAATCGCCGGTGTGTTCATCATGGTGGTTTTAGCGTGGTTCGTATGGCCGTTTCTAGTGTTGGCACGAAACTTTCTTCGCCTTGCGGTGTCCCGTAGGCTTCGTATGGCAGGTCTTGTGCATGAGCCAGACTTGTCTAAGATGGTTGCGGCACATGGTGGCCATGCCAGTACAGGTGCGCTCGTGTGGATAGTTGGAGCCTTCGTCCTCCTAACGGCGCTTGGAATATGGCGAGCAGTCGAAAGCCATGGACGCGCAGGTGTCAGCAAACCTCATAGGGCAAATGTAGTGGCTGAAATCTGTGAGAAGTACGACAATGCCGTTGAGCGCCATCTTAACGCTTTTCGTGCTGACGTTGATGCAACTGCGAAGGAGCGTTTTGGGAGAGTCCGCTGCAATGTCCCGTGCGTCGCAGCAAAGTTCGGTACAATGTCGAAGTGTGCCGCGCTAGTAAAGTCGATTACTCTTGATAAAATGAAAGATGGCAAGCGGACTGAGAACGAGATAAAGAATAGTCTAGAGGCGGATTACTATCGAGGCTTGTATGCGGCGAGCGATGCCGTCTCTGGATGTCTTGATCGTTTGAAGGGCAACCTTGAGCAGGATTCAAAGGAGTTCCGTGGGGAGTTGGAGAGAAAACTCGTGTCCAAAGGCTTGCAGGGCGATAAGGAATTTAAAGAGCTGTTGGAAGCATGCGAAACTCGCATCAACGCAGCCAAAAGAGAACAATCATTATCGCAACGGGATGCGGGCGTTGCGGTTGCGTTTGAGGCAATCTGTGTGCGGCATACTGTTTCGGTCATCGCGCGAATCCTCGGGAAAGCCGCTGCGCGGCAGGCGGGAACGATGGTGGCCGGTGCTGGGGCTGCGGTTGTGGATGGGCCACTGCCCATTTTAGACGCTATTGCCGCCATTTCAATTGCCGGTTGCACGGCATGGACGGGTTGGGATGTGTACAAGGCCACGAAAGTAATTCCGAAGAAGTTGTCGCAAACGCTTTACAGCACGGTGGATGAATGTGAGCGGCAGTGTCGTGAGGATGTGCTAAGGCGTGGAGAGGAACTTTCCAGAAGATTTGTCTTAAGGAAAGCCACCAGTTGAAGGCAAAGTATGTGATGAGCCTTTGAAAAAAAAAGGTAAGTCAATAACCATTTAAAAAGGAGTTCTTTATGAAGCGTACGAAAGTAGTGATAGACGGTGTGGAGCAGAACTTGACACATACAACTATAGACGATACCGTGACTGGTTGGTTCAAGGTACATGTAAAGATGTGGAACTCGACGGTATATCTTTTTGTTGGAAGCATTGATGAGCTAATCAAGAGTGGACGTGTGCGATTCAAGGATAACCCTGAAGTGCTTGAGGAAATAGAGCATTTCCAGGAGAAGCATCCGAAGGCCTTTGCCGCCGTTCGAGTTTGTGGTCTTAACGACTTCATCATAAGACTGGGCAGTTTTCGCCCGTGCCTTCTGGACGACATGCTGACGCTGTGCCATGAGTCGTTGCATGTCGCTCAGGTCATGCTGTATAACGTAGGCGCAGAGGTCGAGCCTGCGGGCAGCGAGACGTTGGCATATACTCACGGGCACATCTTTGGCCGCCTTATTCAAGAGTTGCTGAAGGGGTGTGGTGGGCGAAGCGCGGGGAAGAAGTCGAAAAGATGAATCTCCGAGGATAAGCAAACATATTCACCAAGCCCTATTGATACATCCGATGTAGTTTTGCCAGAGACGCTGACGCCGCATCTTGAGGCGCTTGCAGAAAACGTACATGAAACATGGGCAAGGGGGCGTGTAGATGCGGGGTGGAAATATGGTGCGATTCGTGATGAGTCGAACAAGCGGCATCCATGCCTAGTTCCATATTCCGACTTGTCGGAGGCTGAAAAAGATTACGACCGCCACACCGTGATTTCAACGCTAAAGTTGATTTGCAAGATGGGGTTCAAAATTGTTCGTGCTTGAATTGTCTTAGACAATGAAGAATTTGTATAAGGTTTTGTGGGTGGCTTGTAGGCTTGTGTTGTGCCTGATGGCGGCTGGGGTGACGTCGGGTTGCCTGTCGCATTCGCACTACAGGTATGCAAAGCGGGCGGAGGCGGCGCGGACGCTTCCGGATGGGGTGGTCGCGAAGCCAGGGCGGATCTATTTCGTGAGTTTCTCAGAGAATTGCTTGGCGGTGTCTATATGTGGCTGGCATCCCAATGTCGGGCATGCGTCATTGGTGACGAACGACAAGCGGGGTACAATCAAGCAGTACGACTACGGGTGGTTTGTCGGGCATGAAGGCGGTCGGCCAAAAGATGCAATAGGATATGTGGACGATAGCGAGAGTTATGGAGTTGTGATGCGGAAGTCTCTTCCGGGGAGGGATGGAGCGAAGGCAACAAATGACCTGGAGGTCGCGCGGATGGTGCTTGATGGGATGCCTGGCTATGGCGACAAGGTAGAACTTTGGGCGAAGGATGTCGATGACATCGGCATTGCCGAGCGGTATATGGAGCAGTTGGCGGAGGACAAGGATCGTGGCTCGATGGCATGGCGGTGTTGGCAGATAGGTGGCTATCGTTGCGGCAACATCACACGTCAAGCGTTTGATGCGGCTCGCGGGGAAGGCCACTTTCTCGATTTGCTTTGGGGTGGCTTCCCTGGTGCCGATGCGCCAAGTATTGGAACCGATAAAACGACGTGGACAAGAAAGTCGGAATAATGTCGGCAAGGATGTCGTATCTGTTTCGGCGGTGTTGAAGGAGCAGAGCAGAACTATCAAGGCGTACCGCGCTGACGGACACGAGAAGACCATGCTTGCAATGTCGGAGACCGTCGAATCGCTCCGGCATGTCATGCAGATGCTGGAGGATGGCGACCATTCCGCAGTTCTCTGGTGTGGCTTTGTCTGCGTTCTCGGCTTCTGCGTCTCGATGCTGTTTATTATGAACGGTATGCTCTTGATTGTTATTGCAGCGCGAATCGGATTGCAGAAGAATTGATAGCGTGAGGTCGAAGGCTAGTAGCGCCAGGCATTGATGGGCTTTGACAATGCATTTGCATTGTCACTACAAGATATGGTAAAATATCTGCTGTAAACTCAAAGGAGTCCATCTATGACAAGCACAGTTGCAACGATGCCAAAGACCGCGACGTTCCAGTTCCGTATAAACCCCAAGGTGCGGGAGCAGGCCGAGGCCGTGTATGCAGGTTGCGGGCTTACGCTCACGGATGCAATCAACATCTTCATACAGCAGTCTATCAATGTCGATGGCCTTCCGTTCGTTGTCACCAGGAAGTCCAGGGCGGCGAAGCACGAACAGGCCGTCAATAGGCTGATGGCGGAGATCGCTTCGGGCGAGGAATCTGCCGCGAACGGTGGATGGATAGACGAGGAAGATGTTCTCGCCGAGTTTGGAGCGCGTTTATGAAGATACGCTACTCCCCATCGGCGACGAATGACCTGCGTGAGCTCAAGGCCTACTTGACCATGGAGTTTGGGGCAGTCGTGGCGGCAAAGTCGATCGCGAAGATCGTATCTGACATATCGACTCTGAAACGACATCGTTCGCTGGCAAGACCTCTTTCTGTAAAAATTGGCCGCGACACACCATATCGCTATCTCCTCTGTGGCAAGTACTCCATCGCAATCCTTTCTGAGGGCGTGGATATGTATTCCGTCATCCGGATTCTTGATGGGCGCATGGACTACGTGAAGACGATATTCGGCGACGATTCCAAATAATGCCCTAACTCGTACTCGCAGAAAGGAGCAGATGGTTATGGATATGACGGAGGAGACTAAAGAGCGCGTTGTCTGCGGCGAATGGCGGCTTGTGCGCGAGATTGGTCGCGGCGCTTACGGCGTTGTCTATCTTGCCGAGGGACAACGCGGCGAACGGGTGGCGGTGAAGGTCTGCCGTCGCGAAGACATCGGCGAGGAACGCTACGAACGCGAACTGCGCGGTGCTAAGCTCTACAGCGAGATTCCACCGCAGGAGGGGCTTGTCCCCATGTTTGAAATCGTGGAGGAGCCTTGGGGTTTCTATTCTGTCATGGGTCTTGCGGACGACGAGTTTGATCGTGAATCTCCAAAAGTGGAATCCTATCGTCCCAAAACGCTTGCCAGTGTTGTAGAAGGGGTAAAGGCACTGCCTCTCAATGAATGCGTCAAGCTTGGTGTTTCGCTCGCAAAAGGCCTTGCCGTGCTCCAACAGCACCATCTGCTTCATCGTGACATAAAACCGGGGAACGTGTTGTACATCGGTGGATGTCCAGTCCTTTCTGATCCGGGGCTTGTCGTTGAAGAGTCCAATGCGGTCTCGTCCGTCGGCACACCGGTCTATCGTCCGCCAGAAGGTAAGGTCACCGAACCTACCGGCGACATCTGCAGTCTCGGCCTTACGCTGAAGGCTGTGAGCTTCGGCAGGCCGGTTGAAGACCTTTACAAGGGGCCTGCAATGGAGGCCGATACCGGCGCACCGCTTTTCCCCGCGTGGTGGCGCATCCTCAACAAGGCGACAGAGGAGAAGAGGTCTATGCGCTACCAGTCCGCCAAGGCGCTGCTCAGGGATTTCACTGGGCTTCGTCTCAAGATGGCGGTTGCCAGATTCGCGTGGATATATAAAGCGGCAATGGGGATCTTGTTTTTTGCTGCAATTGCATACGCATATGCGTCTTATCGCGAACGAAAGCAACTGGAACCTGAAATCAAGCGCATGAAGCAGTTCTTCGCCATTCAGCAGGAGGTGAACGACTGGTCGTCGCAGAACGACACTGTGTGGTCCTCGCTTTCTGGGTCGTACTATTGCAGAACGGACGAGTCCGTCAAGCAAAGACTCAAGAGAGTGGAGGAGAAAGATCCTGTCAGGGCCAAGAGAATGCGCGACATCCTAAATCAAATGCTGGAAATAGACAAGAAAGGCGAGGAGAACAACCAGCGGATAAAAGCTTTGCGCGACCAAAACAAGGACGGGGACAAGTCTGGCGCTTCCGAGAGGTACAATCAGGCAGAGATGCTTTCGATGGAGAACGAGAAGCTTGTAAGGGCGTGGCTGTCTCTCCTAGAACGGTTTATATTGATAGAAGACGAGTTCAAAGCGGCCCAATGACATGCCGCGCCGTAGCTCTGCGTTTTCCTTTCCGCCATTTGCGAGGATGGATGGGGGCGGTTGCCGCCCATAGGCCTCGCTTGGCCGCTTGCGCCTTGCTCTCGATGTTGCATTGCGAATCTGACAGGGGATTCCTTTTTTCGAATTGAGCATGTCAGATTTTGGGATTTGGGTCGTATAGGATTGTGAGTGCTTAACAAGCGAGGAACAAAAATATGAGCATATTCTCAAAGCTGCTTAGATTTAACGACATTGGAATCGACCTCGTGGCGGCGAACATGCGGGTCTGGGTCAAGGGAAAGGGGCTTGTGATGGATGAACCGTCTGCCGAGAGTTCCTTTAAGGATGGCGTCACTTCAGATTTTGACACCGCCAAGAAAGCGATACGCCATTGCCTTGCGAAAGTGGGCAGGTGCATGTTGCGCAGTCCGCGTGTGCTAATCTCCGTTCATAGCGACATCACCGAAGAGCAGAAGCAGACATTGGAGCGCGCTGCGAAGGCGGCCGGAGCCAAGGAGGTGTATTTGCTTGAGTCGTCGATGGCCGCCGCCATTGGTGCTGGGATTCCGGTTGCCGAGCCGAAAGGCAGGATGGTCGTGGAAATTGGTGCTTCGACGACGGAGGCTGTCGTTATCTCGCTTGCCGGCATCGTTCACTCCAAGCTCGCTCGTGTTGGCGGAGATGGGATGAACAACGTCGTTGATGTGCTCGGGCAGATCACGAGTGTCGCAAGGGAATTACTTGATGTTACCGAACCGGAACTTGCCGCTGACCTTGTGGACAACGGCATCGTCCTGACGGGAGGAGGTGCGCTTCTGCGCGGACTGGACAAGCGGCTCGCCGATGCGACGGGTCTGCCCGTCCGCGTGGCCGACAACCCTGCCCACGCCACCATTCGCGGTATCGGCGTTGTCCTCGATCAACTTGATTTTTTGTCGAAGTACGCCAAGGGGCGTTAGGATGGCGAATTGCTAAGAAGGAAATTGTAATGATCGACAGTGACAAGGCGAAGGGGATGCTGTGGGGGCTGATTGTCGGTGATGCCTTTGGAAGCCCTATACAGTTCAGTAAAAGAGAAGAACATCCGTGGATAACGGAAATGGAGGCATGTCCTGTATTTGGCCTGCCGCCTGGCTTTTGGACGGATGACGGGGCAATGGCGATGTGCATCATGGACTCATATGTCCGCAAGGATGGTTATGACTTGGTGGACATAGCCATGACATTTGGACAATGGCTGCATGAGGGTTATCTTTCGTCAATTTATGGTCGCGCATTTGATGTCGGCGGCGCAACTTACGATGCGATCACGGCCTTCGTTAACAACGGAACACTTGTTAATGGCTGCGAAGAAACACAGGGCAACGGATCGATAGTACGCTTCGCGCCGTCGTATCTTATAGCGCAGAACGAGCGCAGCCCAATTAAAATCATGCACGAGATCAGCAATCTGACGCACGCATCGTCTGTGGTGCGCACGGTTTGCGACGAACTTTCGGCAATTCTCTCCGATCATTTTGCGGGCATGCGTTCAGTGCGCGGCCCGAGCGTGGAACTGAAGCGCGAGTTTGTTCCAAATTCTGGATGGGCAGTTGCTTCGCTGCAGGCAGCGGAGTGGGCTTTTAACACTACGCAGTCATTTGAGGAAGGGCTCATCGCCGCCGTGAACCTTGGTGGCGATTCTGATTCTATAGGCGCAGTCTTTGGTCAGATTGCGGGTTCTTTCTATGGGTTTGATGCAATCCCAGAGCGCTGGGTGAAGGCGGTCAAGACATGGAAGAAGGTTGACGTACTCATCGATCGGTTCATTGAAGCTGTTGCGGATAACAGGAAGCAAGTCTAGTGACCGAAAGTGCGATGTAAGATTCGTAGAGTGGCTACAAATATTTTATAGAACTGCACAAGTAGAAGATGAAGTATGGAGATTTGGAAGTGTACGTGTCAGATTTCGGGATTTGGGATGTATAGGATGATGTGTGCTTAACAAAAACCATGAAAACAAAGAATCGAATGATGAAACTTGGAATGGCTATGTCGATTGGATGCCTGATGGCGGTAGGCGTGTCGTGGTGCGCCAACTATTTGGTGCGTACGGGGGACGAAAATGTGCGTTCTCGCCTTGGCGTTGATCTACCATACGCCTGCGCTCCGTATCCGTACCTTTGCACGGCTGAAATGTGGAAGCCGGTGTCGCTATATTCGTTTCGTCACCCACGGCCAGACTGCTGCGGTATGCCTGGTGCGCTGGAGATAGGATTATGGCCTTTCTTTGCTGTTGACAAGGCTTGCGAGATTGCGCTTGACACGGTTTTCCTGCCGGTAGATCTGACGTATCTATTTGATAATGAACATTATGTCGAAACTGTTTGGATTTGCCGACATTGGGATTGACCTCGGCAGTGCGAATATTCGGGTCTGGGTCAAGGGCAAGGGACTTTACGAGCTGGATTTTCTTTCGAAGCACAGCAAAAGGCGGTAGAATAGCCGTTGTTCCTGTGTGGGGAGAATAGATAATGTTGGTTCGGTTTTTGTCAGAAAATTGCTCCTTTGTGGTTCAAAAATTGTCACGTCGTGTCCGGAACTAAACGCGGCGATCAAGTGTCATGTCAAGTTCGCAAAAGGGACGGCGTACATGTGATCGCCAAAACTCAGCACGTCGTTTCCTGTGTAAAGGACGACTCCAACAAAGCGTTCCATGTCGAATTTTGTGCGAAACCATTTAAGGTGCTTGAAATCTTCATCCCCGACGGCAGAGCCGCATTTTACCTCTATTCCGGCGCAATGCTCGTCGTCGCGTTCGACAACAAAGTCTATCTCGCGCTTGTCGCTGTCTCTGTAATGCGTTATGCTGTAGTCGCCTGAAATGTCTGCCTGAGCAACTATCTCATGATACGCCCACGACTCTGCAAGTTTTCCATTTATGTGCTCGTCAAAAATCGCCTTGTCTTCGTCCCAGCCCAACATGTTTGAGGCAAGCGAGATATCAGTAGCAATGTACTTTGGCCTTTTCCCGATTTTGTCATAGTCGCTTTTCGACCATGCGGGGACTTTGTCGAAGAGATAAAGTGCTGTCAATGCAGCTATATATGTCTGTGATGTTTCTCTCGTGAGACCAGTTTTAGCTCCGAACTCTTCAATTGTAAAAAGCTGAGATGTGTGGGCCAGCAGCCAAATCACGGCAGCCCTTAAGACATTCTTGTCGAGGAAACCGCAAGTAGGTATCAGAGGAAACCGCAAATAGGCATCAGAGGAAATCGCAAGTAGTCAACGACCCATGTTAAATCTGACAAACGCTTTGCCCTAACTATTGCACGGCAGAAGTCTGGCAGGATAAGGTGGCTGTCAGATTTGCCGCTGTTGCTCGTATGTTAGAGTGCTCATGGCGAGCGTTCAGATTATTTGGTATACTACCGCCATAACGGCGGAAAGCAAAAGAAAGGAATGCTGAAATGAAACAACTACGACTCTCTGTGCTGACGATAGCGGCATCTCTTGCCGCGGCCTTTCCCGCGAGGGCGCAAGAAGACATCGCCAACCCGGCGACGGAGCAAGGCAACGACCCCATCAACGCCGTCGTAAAGCTTGAAGTCACGACTGCCAAGTCGGACATTCTCTGTCCATGGTCCAATCACACGGACGGCGGAACTGGATCCGGTGTCGTAATCGGCAACGGGCGAATCCTCACGTGTGCCCATTGCGTTGCCGACTCGACGTATATCCGCGTCCGCAAGCAGAACGAAGACGCCCTCTATCATGCATCGGTCCTTTTCACGGACAACGACGCGGATCTTGCGCTTGTCAGCGTTGAGGATCCAAAGTTCATGGCGGACATTACGCCCATGGAGATAGGCGAGACGCCGCATGTGCAGGATGACGTGCTGGCGGTTGGCTATCCGATCGGCGGGGAGGACATCTCTTTCACCCGTGGCATAATCTCCCGCATAGAGGACATAAGGTATGCGCATGGATGGACGGTGCTTCTCGGCGTCCAGGTCGATGCCGCCATCAATCCGGGCAATAGCGGCGGGCCGGTTCTTGACCTAAAGAGCGGGAAGATCGCCGGCATCGCCTTTCAGGGCAAGGACGAGGAAAAGAGCGAAGCCCTTGGGTACATTATTCCGCCAGACATCATTCGCCATTTCCTCGCCGACATCAAGGACGGCAAGGTCGAGGGATTTCCCGACCTTCCGTTTGAGTGGGATCAGATGGAGAGCCCGTCAAAGCGGCGTTATTGCAAAATGGATTCGGGGCAGACTGGTGTAATTGTAGATCATGTGGATCCCGTCCTCGGCGACGACTCGATTCGCACAGACGACATAATCCTCGAGGTGGACGGCTACAAGGTTTCCAACAACGGACGAATCCGTCTTGAAGGAGGCATTGCGCGTTCACTGTTCTATCCGATTTACACCCGCCAGATCGGCGAAAGAGTTCCGGTGAAGGTGCTTCGCGAAGGTAGTGTCGTCGAAACGTTCATCGTGTCGTCCAAGATAAATCTCCGTGTCCGCCGGTGGATGTATAACTTAAGGCCGGATTACTTCGTATATGGAGGCTTTGTCTTCACTACGATCTCCTACGACTACCTTGTCAATTCCAAGGCGCACTTCCATGACGATATCACCAAAAACAGGGAGTTTCCCGACGACGAGCCGGTTGTGATTTCATTCTGCTTTGCTGACACGGGGATCGAAGGCTATCTTGGCATGGACAAATCGCTCGTGCGTAGCGTCAACGGTGTAAAAGTGCGCAATCTCCGGCACTTGACCGAGCTCGTTGACAAGTGCCGTGACGGCTTTGTCCGCTTTAACCTTGACAGGGACGAAGAGTGGGATGTTAAGCTCGTTGTCGATGCAAAGGAGATGCGCGAGGCAACGGCGCGAGTCATGAAGCGCAACCTGATCCCGGCCGACAGAAGCGAAGATCTGCGGTGACAGTATTAATGTGCGAGCCGTCTTGCACTCTTCGGAGAAGTGCGGTATAATATCCTAATTATTCGGCAATTGAAAGGCGAGAGAGATGTGCGAGAAGTGCGCAAAAAGCGATTTGATGCGGCTTGAGTCCGTGTTCAGGGAGTTCGAGGGAGACTCCCACGCCCTCATTTCCATACTCCAGAGGGCGCAGGAGATATATGGCTATCTGCCGACTGATGTCATATACGCAGTCGCCGAGCATGTCGGGGTGAGCCCTGCAAAGGTGATGGGTGTCGCGACGTTCTACACGCAGTTCCGCCTCAAGCCTGTCGGCAAGAACCTCATAATGCTCTGCAAGGGCACCGCATGCCACGTGAACGGAGCGGACGCGATAGCCAAGGCGCTTGGAGACGAGCTTGGCATAGGCGACGGCGAGACTACGGCGGACGGGCTTTTCTCCTTGAAGGAGGTCGCCTGCCTCGGGTGTTGTTCGCTGTCGCCGGTCATGATGGTGAACGAGACTACGTATGGCTCGCTTACGCCCGACAAGGCGCGTGAGATCGTTAGAAGGATAAAGGCGGAGGGCGCGGCATCATGAGAGTAGTCGTCGGAGAGGGAAGCTGCGGCCTTGCCGCAGGTGCGGGGAAGGTGCGCGCGGCGCTTGAAAAGGCCGGCGCAGACGTCGGGATAACCGGCTGCATCGGGATGTGCTACCTTGAGCCGATCGTCGATCTGTATGACGGGAAACGGGGAACGGGGAACGGGGAACAGGGAACGCTCCTGGCCAGGCTTGTCCGCGTGAAGGAGAGCGACGCGGAGCGCATATTCAAGGCGGCGGAAAGCGGCGACCTCTCGGGCGTAGCGGATCTGGCGATCAAGCCGGAGGACGAGGAGTTCCTCGCCAAGCAGACGCGTATCGCCCTGCGCCACTGCGGCGTCATCGACCCCGAGTCCATCGACTCCTACAGGGCGTGCGACGGCTACCGCGCGATTGCGAAGATCCTCGGCGCTGACGGCGGGCCCGGGATGTCGCCTGAAGAGGTGATCGAGGAGGTCAAGAAGTCCGGCCTTGCTGGGCGCGGAGGCGCGGGCTTCCCGACTTGGTTCAAGTGGAACGCCGCCCGCAGCGCGAAGGGTGACGAGAAGTATCTCATCTGCAACGCCGACGAGGGCGACCCCGGCGCGTTCATGGACCGCGCCGTAATCGAGTCCGATCCGCATTCCCTCATTGAGGGCATGCTTGTCGCCGCATACGCCATCGGGGCGAGCAGGGCGTTCGTCTATGTGCGCGCGGAGTATCCGCTTGCGATCGTGCGCCTTGAAAAGGCGATAAAGGATGCAACTGCCGCAAACCTTCTTGGCGACAACATCCTCGGCTCGGGCTTCTCCTGCCGCCTTCGCATCAAGGCCGGCGCAGGCGCGTTCGTGTGCGGCGAGGAGACGGCCCTCATCGAGTCTCTTGAGGGTAGCCGCGGGATGCCGCGCCTCAAGCCGCCGTTTCCTGCCGAAAAGGGCTTTACCGACAAGCCGTCGAACATCAACAACGTCGAGACGTTCGCGAACGTCGCGTGGATCATCCTGAATGGCGGCGCGGCGTTTTCGGC
>JBGUVV010000194.1:0-3060 GCA_045220525.1 Kiritimatiellia bacterium | reverse complement strand
AGCGCAATCGCGGCACCCTTGCCGTCCGCTCTCCACGCCGCGCCGAGCGGGAAAGTGTCGTTGAGGAAAAACTGGCGCGTCACCTTTCCATTCAGCTCTCGTTCGTCGTACCCGTCGAAAACCGTTGTCGCGCCGTTCGCAAGAGGCAGTGTCGCCTCGATGCGCAAAAGCCGCTCGTCGTCCGTCTTCGAGACGACGCGGCAGAAGACGTCCTCTCCGTCGTCCGCCGCAGACACGCGGCGGATATCGACTGCTACCAATTCCGCAGAAACCGGCTCGCCATTTTGCCCAACAACGCACACCTCTATCTGGGGCATTGCACACGCCATGAATGCGACATAAACAGACATGGCGCAGGCACCAAGGATTTGGATTTGCAATTTGTGAACAATTGTCATTTGTGAACATTCCTATCTCTTCAGGAAAAGACCTTCCGTCGGACACAACACGCGGTCTTCGGTTCTGTCGGCGTAATAGACGAGGAGCGCGTGTCCCGACACCGGGTCGGCGCCCATGCCCTGAAAGGCGGGCGAGGCCGCCGCCATCGTCTCCGAAAACTCTGTGACGGGCGTATCGAATTCCCTTTGCCAAACAGGATCCCGTGTGTCAAGACGGACTGCTACCAGACGCTTCACGGGCTTTATGCCAACGAGCTCTATCTCCAGCGTCTGCGGCTGGTCGGTGACGTCCATGAGAACCGGCTCCGCGAACGTCGCCTTCCCTGGCGCCTTGGCAAAGCCAAATTCCACTTCAAGGACACCAAGCGCAATCGCCTCCGGCACCGTGAACGTGCGGGCGATGAACCGCCATTCGTCTGGGTCGCCCGACAATCGGCGTTTGATGTCGTCGTCGAAGTAGCCCTCGAGAATCGGACTGCACCCGCTGTTGCAGTAAACCCGCACATCGAACTTCTTGCCAGACTCCGCGTACATTCCGTTGCACCAGAAGAGAAGTTTTGCGTTCTCGATTTTCGCCCAGAGGCCCATGAGATATGTCCGGCCGGGGCGCACCCCTCCCGCAAGCGTCTGCCAATAGGCGTATTCGGGATGGGTGTTCTCAAGCGTCATCGCGAGCGCGTCCGCGTCGCGTGGGCCACCCTTCACCCGCCCGGACACCGCATGAGGAGCATACTTCGCAGACGGCGCACGCCAAGGCGCCTTCGCAAGCAGGTTCGTGCCCGTTTTCATCGCCGTCGGGTAGAAGAGGATGCTACCCTGCCGAGCCGAAAAACCGACAAGCGGCACTAAAAGCGGTACCAAGAGGAAAACCGCCCTCGCCATACGCGACTCCATGTTTCGTGTCACCGATAAATCAGACAGAATCCGCGTTGAGCAGACACGTCCGCCTTGAGCGTCACACACGACACGTCATCCAGCATGACAGGAACGGGCGTGATCGATTCGATCTTCAGCTTGCAGCCGCTCTCGACAGTCGTCCTCTCCAGAAGCGCGGCGACGGCATCGGCATCGGACGCCTTGACCGTGCAAATCGCGATTTCGCGACTGGTCCACGACGGCTTTTCGACGCATGTGAAGCCGACCTTGATTTTCGTCGCCTCTCCGGAGACGGCAAACGGCGAACCCGGCGTCAGAACGTTCACGATGCCATAAGTCGCAAGAGTCTCGTCCTCCGTGTCGGCGTCGAGGAGGATTGTCGCGTCCGGATCTTCCACGACGACGTCAAGCCCGTTGAGCGCGTATGCGTTCATTACCTTGACGTTCCCTTCGCGGACGAGGAACGTGCGGTTCGCCGCCGTCGCATCCGGCGTCGTCTCGAGCGCGGTCTCGCCGAACTTTGGCTGTGCGTTGCCAAGCGCAAGAAGCCCCGCGCCCTCCTTGCAGAACGTTCCGTACACGGCAAGCGGCGCGGTGTATGCAAGCGTCTTGCCCGACTCGACTTTGATGCGCCCGACGCCATTGATCCACGTGCCGCGCGTCGGTTCTGAAACCGCCGTCGACTCGAGCGCGCAGAGAGAGCCGTACCGCTCGAGTGTCAGCGCCTTCGGGTCGAAGGCCGTGCCTGCGCCGCCCAGTGCGCGCCCGTCCTTGACGTTGACGGTCTGATTGGTCCTGGTGAAGTCCGGTACAATGTTGTCGGCCTGAGAGACGCATATCCGCCCCGTGAAGTTGGTGTTCAGGTTGTCAAGAAGCATCTGGCCGTTCGGCGACGAAGTGGCGGCCGTCACCAGTCTCATTTCGCCATCGCCGACAATTTCGGCCTTGACAGTGAAAAGTTCCCCGTTGCATAGCGCCCATGTTGTTGCGCCCTCAACTGACACCTTGCCGTTGAGCGTACTACGCACAAGCTGCGCCTGCATGAATTTGCTGCCGTCGAACATCCTGAGCAGTTTGAACGTAACGTTCGAGCAGCAGGCGACAAACTGCGCCTTGTTGCCAAGCGAAAGCGATTCGCCGGGGAACACATAGTCAATCGGGGCAAACGGCGTCGCGCTCCATGCATTTGCGTCAACCTCGGTTCGCAAGGAGAAGACATTGGCGTTTCCCGCGGAAACCAGATAATGCGCCCCGGCATGGGGCAGACATCCATCAGACCAATGCGCGGCATTGGTCAGCGACGAATCGCGATAGACGCCACCTGCGGAAACAGAGGCATACTGACTGTCGGTTACTGTCTGCGTGACAAGTGCGCCAGAATCTACCACAAGCGAGGTCGAACCGTCTTCCTCTTCGACGAAAGACGCCGAAAGTGCCGCCATTTGCGCTTCGCTCGCAGGCGTCCACACGAAATCACCAGAATTGATCGCAACGCCCCTTCCGAATACGAGCGGCTTGAGCGTCGCGTTCGCCTCAAGGTTTGTTACAGGCGCATAGGAAGTCTTGACGACAACAGGGCCGTTCGCAACCGTCACCGAGTTCGTTATGACGATCTGTCCAGAACCGAAGTTATTGTCATCGTCCAGCGCAATCTTGACGTCTATTCCGGCTATGTTGCCTAATTCCAGCTTACCGACCGTGAAGACGTTCGTCGCTGATGCTGTCGTGAGAGTGCAGTTTTCGCAAAGCTGGAGCTTGTTCGCCAGCGTCGTCGTACCAAAGCCGA